>JAWWPH010000459.1:0-6944 GCA_033850875.1 Nocardioidaceae bacterium
CTCGTCGAGACCGGGGATCGGGTTGCCGTACGGCGACACGGTCGGATGGTCGAGGATCTCCAGCAGCCGCCGCTCCACCGTCTCGGACATCACGTGCTCCCACCGGCAGGCCTCGACGTGCACGTCCTCCCACTCCAGGCCGATCACGTCGATCAGCAGTCGCTCGGCGAGGCGGTGCTTGCGCATGACGCGGGTGGCGAGGCGTCGACCCTGCTCGCTCAGCTCCAGGTGTCGGTCGCCCTCGACCGTCAGCAGCCCGTCACGCTCCATCCGGGCGACGGTCTGGCTGACGGTGGGACCGGACTGATGCAGGCGCTCGGCGATCCGGGCACGCAACGGCAAGATCCCCTCCTCCTCCAGCTCGAACACCGTGCGGAGGTACATCTCCGTGGTGTCGATGAGGTCGGTCACCCGCAGGGCCTCCTTGTAGCCGTCACAGCCGTCGGGCCGTCGCAGCCGTGGGCGGATTCTGCTGGTCATTGTGTCCCATGTCAGACCTGCCGAGCATTCTGCCAGTTCAGGGGGCGAATCCCGGGTGCTGTCCAGATCCAGGGTGTGCGGAGTGGAGCTCGTCACGACGTCGCGGACGACGATCGTGACGGAGGAAGGCCGAGCTTGATCCGGACCGCCTCGGAGGCGTGCCCGACGGTCGAGATGGTGATGAGGACGTCGTGCTGACTGCGCTGCTCCCACGCGACGACCTCGGCGGCGGTTCCTGCCTTCTCGAGCCCCCGGAGAAGCGACACCAAGTGTTTGTCGGACGCCAATAGGTCGGACACCTCGCCTCGAACGGTGTCCGGCCAGTGAGTCGAGGCCAGGCCCTCGTCGAGGGTCTGCATCGCATCGTCGAACCGGTTCGTCGCGTCGTGCAGCGCCGGAACTCGCAGCGGCCTCGCCCCGATGGCCCTGCCAAAGCGGTCCGCGGCCGCGTTGGCGGGCTCGACGAGCCTCAGGTAACGGCTCGCGGCATCGGCTCTGCTGAGCTGGGGACTGTTGCCGCAGCCGACCAGGAGGGTCGCCAGCACGAAGCAGACGACGTGGCACGACAGCACGAATCGAGCCGAGCGTCGTGTCACTTCGCGCTCCCTTCGTGCGTCTCCGTGCTGGGGGAAGGCTACGCAACCACGCCGGACGGCGTCGGGGAACGGAGCCGACCCGCAGACCGGACCGAGCACCCCCGCACCCTGGGCCGACGAGCAGGAGCCGACGTCGATGAGGGAGGATCGGACCGTGACGACGGCGCTCATGTGGTTCCGGCGAGATCTACGGCTCGCCGACAACCCGGCACTGATGGATGCCTTCCAGTCCGCCGACACGGTCGTGCCGGTGTTCGTGCTGGACCCGCGGCTGTGGGGTCCGGCCGGACCGTCGCGACGGGCGTACCTGCTGCAGAGCCTGTCCAGCCTGAGCGCCGACATCGGCGGGCTCGTGCTGCGGTCCGGCGACCCGGTGGACGTCGTCGCCGCGCTGGCCGGCGAGACGGGCGCCACCCGAGTCCACGTGGCGGCAGACTTCGGTCCGTACGGTTCGGACCGCGACGGCCGCGTGGAGGAGGCACTGCAGGCCGGCGGCGTACAGCTCGTCAGGACGGGCTCCCCGTACGCGGTCGCACCCGGCCGCGTGGTGAACCAGAGCAGCGGCCCGTACCAGGTGTTCACTCCGTTCGAGCGGGCGTGGCGCCGGCATGGCTGGCGGGGTCCGGCGGCGACACCGCCGAAGGACCGATGGGACACCTCGCCCGCGTCGGACGACTGGCCGTCCGTGGAGCTGCCCGAGGGCCTCCGGCTCCCACGCGCCGGAGAGTCCGCCGCTCGCGACCAGTGGAGGACGTTCCTCGACGAACGGCTGGCCTCGTACGGTGCCGCCCGCGACCGTCCCGACCTCGACGCGACCTCGCGGATGTCGGTACATCTGAAGTGGGGCGAGATCCATCCGCGTACGCTGCTCGCCGACCTCGCGCAGTCACAGGCCGAGCGCTCGTCGGTCGACCGGTACCGCCTCGAGCTCGCCTGGCGCGAGTTCTACGCGGACGTGCTGGCGCGACGCCCCGACTCCGCCCGGGAGTACTACCGGCGGGAGCTCGGCGAGCTGGCGTACGACGACCCGGGCGAGCGCTTCCAGGCCTGGTGCGAGGGCCGGACCGGGTACCCGATCGTCGACGCGGGCATGCGGCAGCTGCGCGGCGAGGGCTGGATGCACAACCGGGTGCGGATGATCGTGGCGAGCTTCCTCGTCAAGGACCTGCACGTCGAGTGGCAGCACGGCGCCCGGCACTTCATGCACTGGCTGGTCGACGCCGACCTGGCGTCGAACATGCACGGCTGGCAGTGGACGGCGGGCTCCGGTACCGATCCGGCTCCCTACTTCCGCGTGTTCAACCCGATCGACCAGGGGAAGAAGTTCGACCCCGACGGCCGGTACATCCGCCGGTGGGTTCCGGAGCTGCGCGACTGCCCCGACGACGAGCTGCACCAGCCGCACGACCCCATCGTCGACCACGCGGCGGAGCGGCGCGAGGCGCTGGCGCGCTACGAGACCGTACGCCGGCGCTAGTCCCATGGGCCCCATCGCGGACACCTCGCTCACCATCGCGGCCCGGTTCGCGGGGCCACCGGGCTCGGGCAACGGTGGCTACACGGCCGGCCGGCTGGCCCGCTGTCTCTCGACCGGCGAGCCCGTGACGGTCACCCTGCGCCGACCGCCGCCCCTCGAGACCGAGCTGGTCGTCTCGCGGGCCGCAGCCGATCGAGAAGGCGACGAGGTCGCGCTCCTGACGGGTGACCGCTCCCTGGTCGCAGTGGCCGCCAGGGGCGGGTTCGACGCGGCACCACCCGCGGCGGTCGGGGTCGAGGAGGCTACGGCGGCGGAGTCGTCGTACGCCGGCCTCAGCGGCCACCCCTTCCCCGGCTGCTTCGTGTGCGGGCCCGACCGCACAGCGGGAGACGGGATGTGCCTCTCGCCGGGCCGGTACGCGGCCGGCTGTACCGCATGCGTGTGGACACCCGACGCGTCGCTGGCCGCGGACGACGACGTCGCCCGCGCCGCACCCGAGTTCGTCTGGGCCGCGCTGGACTGCCCCGGCGGCTGGGCGTCGGACCTCGAGTCCCGGCCGCTCGTTCTCGGCCGGATGACGGCGGCGTACGAGCGGCTGCCCTCGCTCCACGAGCCGTACGTCGTGGTCGGGGCGGTGCGCGGAGGCGAGCGCCGCAAGACGTACACCAGCACTGCTCTGTACGACGCAGCCGGCCGGCTCCTCGGTCGCGCGGAGCACGTGTGGATCGCCGTGGATCCGTCCCGCTTTCTGAGCCCGCCCACAGGCTAGGCGACGGGATGGGCGCTGTCGTACCTCAGGAAGCGCCGCTGCCAGCTGCTCGTCACCACGACTGCGACGACGCAGGCGAGCCCGCCGGCGGCGAGAGCGAACGTCGGCGTGGTCAAGGCGGCCGTCGACCCGGCGACGAAGTCCCCCATCCGCGGGCCGCCGGCGACCACGACGGTGAACACGCCCTGCAGACGCCCGCGGAGGTTGTCCGGCGCGGCCACCTGCAGGATGGTCGACCGGTAGGCGGCGCTCACCATGTCAGCGGCCCCGCTGACGGCAAGCAGCATCACCCCGAGCCAGAGCGCCCTCGCGAACCCGAAGCACCCGACCGCCGTCCCGTACACGACGACGCAGACGACAACCGCGACCCCCTGCCGCCTGACCTTGCCCACCCAGCCCGAGAACGCGAACGCCAGCAGTGAGCCGATGGCCGGTGCCGCCTGGAGGAGGCCCACGGTCCTGACCCCGGCGTGGAAGAAGGAGCCCGCCACCGCGGGGAAGAGCGCTCGCGGCTGGGCCAGCACCATGGCACACAGGTCGACCACGAACGTCATGCGCAGGTTGCGGGCGTCGCGGAGGAATCGCAGGCCCTCGACGACCGAGCGCAGCCCGGGCCGCTCCACGTCCTCACCCTCCTTGGGTTGCGGAGGGATCGCCGGCAGCCGGAACAGCGCGTACAGCGCCGCCGTGAACGTGACGGCATCGACGCCGTACGCGAACGTGTAGCCCGCTGCCCCGATCGCGAGCGCGCCGAGGAGGGGCCCGACGGTGAAGCCGAGGTTGAACGCCGCCATGTTGAGCGCGTTGGCGGCAGGCAGCAGGTCGGCGCCGAGCAGCCGCGGGATGATCGCCGCCCGGGTCGGGTTGTTGACGGCGTAGAAGCCCGACTGGAGCGCGACGACGGCGTACAGCACAGCCACCGACTCGCCCCCCATTGCAGCGTGGGCCACCAGCACCAGCGAACAGGTCCACAGACCCGCGGACGCGACGAGTCCGAGCTTTCGCCGGTCGACCGCGTCCGCGAACGCGCCCCCGTACAGGCCCATCGTCACCAGCGGTACGAGGGAGAACAACCCGACCAGGCCGACGGCGAACGTGGAGTGCGTGATCGCGAAGACCTGGATCGCTATGGTCACCGCGGTCATCTGCTGACCGAGCTGCGAGACCGTCGACCCGAGCCAGAGCCGGCGGTAGTCGGCGGAGGCCCGGAGGGGCCGGATGTCCGTCACGACCCTGCCCAGCCCGAGACGCACGCGGACACTGTAAACCTCTTGTCTGGCCCATGGGCCCGACGTACGGTGAACGCACACGTGAAGGGAGGTGGTCCTAAGAATGAGTTCCCATAGGACTAGTGAGGTGGCCAGCCGCTAGGCGGTCGCGACACCAGGACGGCGTAGCGAATCCACGTTGGCTACCCGAACCCGCGGGTGCTGGAACCAGTCCTACCAGCCGTGGCAGATGCCATGCCAGCCCGCGGGTTCGCCGTGTCCGCACACGTCCGCGCCCGTAGCGATCTCTCGGTAGATTCGCGGCTATGACGTCAGACCTCCGTGACATCGCCTCGTGGCGGCGTGAGTACGAGGACCAAGGGCTCACCGAGGCGGACCTCGGCAGCGACCCGATGGGCGCCTTCCTGGTATGGCTCGGAGCGGCCCAGGTCGCCGGCCTGCACGAGCCCAACGCCATGGTCGTGTCGACCGCAGACGGCCACGGTCTGCCCTCGTCGCGGATGGTGCTGCTGAAGACGGTTGACGAGCGTGGCTTCGTCTTCTTCACCAACCTCGACTCCCGCAAGGGACGCGAGCTACGGGACAACCCGGCCACTGCGCTGCTGTTCCCGTGGCACCCGCTCGAGCGCCAGGTCCGCGTCGAGGGAACGGCCTCCCAGGTCGACGACGCGGAGGCCGACGCGTACTTCGCCTCCCGCCCGCGCGGCTCGCAGCTCGGCGCCTGGGCATCGCCCCAGTCGGAGGTCGTACCCGGCCGCGAGTACCTCGAGGAGCGCTACGCCAGGCAGTCCGATCGCTTCGACGGGGTCGACGTCATCCCGCGGCCGTCGGCATGGGGCGGGTACCGCGTGCGTCCGCACCGGATCGAGTTCTGGCAGGGCCGACCGGGGCGTATGCATGACCGGATCGTGTTCGACCGCGCCGACGACGACACCTGGTTCGCCGAGCGCCTGGCCCCGTGAGCGGCGGCCGCGTACGGGCCGCGGCCCTGGCGGCTCGGGGCTGCTGCGATGATGGAGGGCGCTGACAGCGTCGTCAGGACGGACCACCCACTTCCCTGTACGGAGTTCCCGTGAGCGAGACCTTCCTGGAGATACCTCGGCAGCTGCGGCCGCAGGACGGCAGGTTCGGAGCCGGCCCGAGCAAGGTACCGGTGTCGGCCCTGGAGTCGCTCGCCGCGACAGGCTCGCGCCTGATGGGGACGTCGCACCGCCAGGCGACGGTGCGAGACCTGGTCGGCCGGGTCCGGGCGGGCATCGCCGACCTGTTCTCGCTGCCCGACGGCTACGAGGTCGTGCTCGGGAACGGCGGCTCGACCGCCTTCTGGGACGTGGCGACCTTCAGCCTGATCCGGGAGCGGAGCCTGCACCTGTCCTTCGGGGAGTTCTCGGCCAAGTTCGCCGCGGCGGCCAAGGCGGCGCCCTTCCTCGCGAAGCCGACCATCGTGACCTGTGCTCCCGGGACCCGCCCCGAGCCGTACGCCGAGGGTGACGTCGACGTGTACGCGTGGCCGCACAACGAGACCTCGACAGGCGTGATGGCGCCCGTGCGACGCGTCGACGCCGCGGCCGACGGCGCTCTGGTCCTCGTCGACGCGACGTCGGGGGCCGGCGGGCTCCCGGTCGACATCGGCCAGACCGACGTGTACTACTTCGCGCCGCAGAAGTGTTTCGCCTCCGACGGCGGGCTCTGGCTGGCGATCATGTCGCCGGCGGCGCTGGAGCGGACCGCGGAGATCGCGTCGGGCGGACGCTGGATCCCTGCGTTCCTCGACCTCCAGACGGCCGTCGACAACTCGCGCCTCAACCAGACGTACAACACGCCGTCGTTGGCGACGCTCTTCCTGCTCGGCGAGCAGCTCGACTGGCTGCGGTCGCTCGGTGGTCTCGATGGCGCAGTGGCACGGACGACCGAGTCGTCGTCGATCCTGTACGCCTGGGCCGAGAAGTCACCGGTCGCCGCACCGTTCGTCCCCGAGCCGTCCGACCGCTCGCTGGTGATCGGTACCGTCGACTTCGACGAGAGCGTCGACGCCGCCGCGGTCGCCAAGGTGCTGCGGGGGAACGCAATCGTCGACGTGGAGCCGTACCGCAAGCTCGGGCGCAACCAGCTCCGCGTTGCCATGTTCCCGGCCGTTGACCCGGCCGACGTCGAAGCGCTGACCTCCTGCATCGATCACGTCGTGGACGCGCTCTCCTGAGTCAGGCGCCGCTCCCGCAGAGCTGGGTCCCGCGGGTGATGTTCGCTGCCCTGGCGGTCGTGCTGTCCCTCTGCCTTTCGCCGGTCGTCTACCGCTTCGGCGGCAAGCCCGGCTGGGTCCAGGTCCTCGTGGTCGTCCTGTGCACGCCGGTGGTCGCGGTGATCCTGGCCTGCCTGTCTGCCGCGATCCGACC
>JAWWPH010000496.1:0-7466 GCA_033850875.1 Nocardioidaceae bacterium
CTACCCGAACAACCAGACTCTCTACCAGTCCGTCATCTCCGGTCAGTCGGACGCCGCGTTCCTCGACACGGCCATCGTGCTGGCGGAAGCGAAGAAGTCGAACGGCACCCTCAAGGTGGTGGGTCAGTACAAGACCGGCGAGAAGTACGGCGCGATCTACCCGAAGGGTTCCGCGAACGAGGACGCTCTCAACCAGGGGATCTCGGACCTGCAGAAGCAGGGCATCCTGAACCAGCTGTCGAAGGACTACCTCGGGCCGGCCTTCGGTGGCGACCCCTCCTCGGTCCCCGTCTGGACCATCCAGTGACGGCCGTATGATCTCGACGCTTCGCCTCCGCTGATGTCCTCCGCGTCCACCGGCCTGGTCAGCGACGAGCTCCAGCCGTCTCCGGTGCCCAGCCAGCCTCGTCGTGTGTCGGGGCTGGCAGTCATCGCCATCGCCGTCGCCGTGGCGGGTACGCTCCTTCTGGTTCTCGCGGGCAAGTGGCTCCGCGACTACAACAGCAACGGCCCCGTGTCCACCACCGTGGCAGCGGTCCTCGTGCTCGCCAGCCTCTACCCCTGGCGGTACATCGTTGCCGCATTCGCGGCTGACCGCCGTCGAGCGGCCCTCCTACGGGACGACCAGCTGGTGGAGGCGCGGCGCATATCGGCCAGCGGTCGCGAGGAGGCGCTGATCGCGATGGGGTACGCCGCTGCGGCCGTCATCTTGGCTCTGCTGCTGATGTTCGTCCTGACCAGCTCGGGTGCGGTGGCACAGACCTTCTTCGAGCTCCACAACATCAAGCGGTCGTGGAAGGAGGTGACTAAAGGATTCTGGACCAACATCTGGGTCGCGGTGGTGGCCGAGGTGCTCGTCCTCATCCTCGGGTTACTGGTCGCGATCGTGAGAATGCTTCCGGGACGGTCCGGTGCGCCGCTGCGTTTCCTCGCGACCGTCTACGCCGACGCCTTCCGCGCGATCCCGGCCATCATCGTGATCTTCCTTGTCGTCTTCGGCATCATCGGCTCCAAGATGCCGGTCCTGAGCAAGCTCCCTCCCACCTGGTTGGGGCTGTTCGCCCTGACGCTGACCTATACCGCGTACGTCTCCGAGGTCTACCGGGCCGGCCTCTCGTCGATCCACCCGAGCCAGGCGGCAGCAGCCCGGTCGCTGGGACTCAGCTATTCCCAGACTCTGCGGACCGTGCTGGTGCCCCAGGCCGTCCGTCGCGTGATTCCACCATTGCTGAACGACTTCATCGGGCTGCAGAAGGACACCGCCCTGCTGTCGATCGCTGGAATCAGCGAGGCCTTTCAGGTCTCCACGTACTGGCAGTCCTACACCTTCAGCATGTCACCTGTGATCGTGCCGGCCATCTTGTTCATCATCATCACCATCCCGCAGGCTCGGTTCGTCGACTACCTGATCAACCGCGACGCACGACGACGGGCAGGCGGCCACTGATGGCGTTCCTGGAGATCGACGAGGTCCACAAGTCGTTCGGGCACAACGAGGTGCTCAAGGGTGTCTCGCTCGACGTCGAGCGTCATGAGGTGGTGTGCCTGATCGGCGCATCCGGGTCCGGCAAGTCCACGCTCCTGCGATGCGTCAACGCTCTAGAGCAGATCAGCTCCGGCTCGATCCGGATCGACGGCGACACGGTCACCGGACCGGGGGTCGACCTCAACGTCTTGCGGCGTGATGTGGGCATCGTGTTCCAGAGCTACAACCTCTTTCCGCACATGTCGGTCATCGAGAACGTCATGCTGGCTCCCACGATGGTGGGCGGCCTCACCAAGGACGAGGCACACGAACGCGGGATGAAGCTTCTCGAGTCCGTGGGCATGGTCGAGAAGGCCGACGCGTACCCGGACAGCCTGTCCGGCGGCCAGCAGCAGCGAGTCGCGATCGTACGGGCTTTGGCGATGCAGCCGCGGGTCATGTTGCTCGACGAGATCACAGCAGCTCTCGACCCCGAGCTTGTCGGCGACGTGCTCGAGATCGTCCGTGAGCTCGCCCACGGCGGTCTGACCATGCTGCTCGCCACCCACGAGATGGGCTTCGCCAAGGAGGTTGCGAGCCAGGTCTGCTTCCTCGACGCGGGCTCGATCCTCGAGCACGGACCGGCCGAGCAGATCTTCGAGGCGCCGCGCGAGGAGCGCACGCAGCAGTTCCTGAGCCGCGTCGTGAAGTCCGGCCGCCTGTAGGCCAGTCGGGCCGCTAGACCGCTTGCAAGCGTTGTACGAGCCAGGCTGAGACGAGGCGATAGTCGGCGGCGATGGCCTCCGCCTGCGCCGGCAGCGCCGCCGACGACTCGCGCGCGGAGGCCTCAGCCTCCAGGAGCAGCGACGCGAGCGTCGTGGCGCCGATCAGGGCGCTCGTCGAGCGCCAGGTATGCGCGGTTGCTGCGAACGCTATGGCGTCGCCTTCCGCGGCGGTCCGGATGAGCTCCGCCGACTGGGCGGTCCCCTCCTCCAGATAGCTGCTGACGAGCTCGGTGAGGAACTCGCCGTCAGGATCTCCCAGCTCTGCGACCAGCTCTTCGAACACCGCGTCGTCGACAGCCGACGGCAGCGGCACCGAACGCGGTGTGACGACGTCATCAGGTGGCACTTCGGTCCCCTTCGTCGAGCCATCTTCGAGCCCGCTATCGCTGCTGCGCCTGTTCGCGCTGGTCCACTCGAGCAGAGCCTTGAGCTCCCGCACCCGGACCGGCTTGGACAGGTATCGCTCCATGCCTGCAGCCTTGGCCGCTCGCCGGTCCTCCAACAACACGCTAGCGGTCATGGCGATGATGCGAGGCTGTTTTCCGCCGGGCAGTGCTGCCCGGATGCGTCGGGCGGCCTCCACCCCGTCCATGACCGGCATCTGGATGTCCATCAGCACCACGTCGAAGTCACCCTGCACGACCGCGTCGACCGCAGCCTGACCGTTGGCCACGGTTTCCACCCGGTGTCCGAGCTTGCTCAGCATGATCTGTGCCACGCGCTGGTTGACGACGTTGTCTTCCGCGAGCAGAACTCGCAACGGGAGAACCGCGTCGATGATCGGCGGCGCGGTAACCCGCGGCACCTCCTCCGACTCTTCGGAGTCCTCAGCGATTACGGCAGCCAAGGTCTCGGCTAGCACAGACGCTCGTACGGGCTTGGTGAGCGTGGCCACGAATGGGGGCTCAGTCGAGGCGGGCTCGGCACCCACGCCCTGCAGGAGTACCAGGGGCGCGGCACCGACTTTCGGAACGCGTCCGAGGGCGTGTGCGAGCTCCATCGCGGTCATACCGGGCATGGACATGTCGATGACGCCAACATCGTAGACGAGTCCCTCCGCGACCAGCGACAATGCGGACTCGGGCGAGAGCGCGCTCGTACAACGCATGCCCAGGTTGGTCAGCTGCAGATCCACGATGTGAAGGCTGGTGGCGTTGTCGTCGACGACCAGCACGGATCTGCCGTCGAGGGCCGACCGCGTCGGCGGGGATGATGTGTCGGTCAGCACCTCCGGTCCTTCGACGAGTTGCACGTTGACCGCGAAGCTGGACCCCTCCCCCGGAGTGCTGGTGACGGTCACGCCGCCGCCCATCGCCTCGGCGAGCCGTTGGGTGATCGCCAGGCCGAGCCCCGTCCCTTCGTGGGCGCGAGTGGCGGACGCGTCCACCTGGCTGAAGGGTTTGAACAACCGGTCCAGCCGGTCGGGCGCGATGCCGGTGCCGCTGTCGGTCACGTTCACAGTCAGGCGCACCCCGTGCGGAGGCTTCGACTCGGTGCCTGCGGACAGCAGCACCTCGCCGACGTCGGTGAACTTCACGGCATTGGCCAGCAGGTTGGCCAGTATCTGACGCAGCCGACCGACGTCGCCGACCACACTCTGGTGGTGGATGCCGTCCAGGAAGCACACCAGGTCGAGCCCCTTGGCGCCTGCTGCGGCAGCCACGGGCTCGAGGCAGTCTTCCATCTCGCTCACGAGGTCAAAGGGGACCGGCTCCAGCTGGACCTCGCCGGCCTCGATCACCGAGAAGTCGAGGACGTGGTCGATGACGGCCAGCAACGCGTTGCCGCTAGAGGAGACCGTCTCGACGAATTCAGCCTGCTCAGTGTCCAGATCGGTGTCTCGGAGCAGGTCCGCCATTCCGAGTACGGCGTTCATGGGGGTGCGCAGCTCGTGGCTCATCGTGGCCAGAAAGGTCGACTTCGCCCGCGACGCTGACAGTGCCGCGTCGAGGGCTTCAGCCACACGTGCCGATGCGCGCCGCTCCTCGGTAACGTCCAATGAGATCCCTCCAGTGGCGTAGAGCGACCCGGCCGCGTCGTACATGGGGAATCTCACGGACTCGTACATGTGGGGACCGTCGGCGGCGTCGATGCACTCCTCCACCTGATAGGGCCCTACCTGTGCCCGGACGTCTTCGGCACCGGACACCGAGACCGGCTCAGCCGTTGCGTCCTGGTCCGGCAACCCCAGCAGATCGGGGTCTCTCGTGCCGAATATGCGCTCGAACGGCTCGTTCACCAGTAGGTAGCGCCCCTGCAGATCCTTCACGGAGATGGCCGTCGGGCTGTTCTGGATGATCGACCGGAGCATGACCGCATAGGAGTCACGCTCTCGTTCGGCCTGGGCGTGAGCCGCTTTCAGGGCGGGCACCGAAGCCCCTTCCGCAGCACCGACGTCGTCGGTCCGGCCGCCGAGAGGGGCTAAGGGGGACAAGAGGCGCCGGGCGAGGCGGTGGAGCGCTCGGTCAGTGCTCATCGCGCCTGACTGCGCGCACAGCAACGTTGCATACATCCCCTCCAGCGGTCACCCGTGCAAAGTAACACGAAATCACCCGTATAGTGACGCATCGTGAGAGAGTGATGACTCTTGGTAGAAATCTTCCGTCGCCATCGCTCTAGCAGTCGACCCCGTCAAGGCTCGAAGGAGACCCCCTACATGGCCATCCAGACAGATGTGCGAGAAGCCGCACCCGCTCCCACCCTGGCCGAGTCAGTCCCGGCCAGTCCACGGCTTGGCCTACGGCTGCTGCACATCGAGGACAACGCATCGGACGCGCTGCTGGCCCAGTCCTATATTCGCAGCGTGATCCCCGACGTGGTGTTCGACAGTGCCGTGCGCATCTCCGATGTGACGGCCGACATCGCGGACGCCGCATCATGCGCCATCCTCGACCTGTCTCTTCCCGACGCCTCGGGCCTGGATGCCCTCCATGCGCTGCGGCAGCTGTCGCCTGACCTGCCGATCATCGTGCTGACCGGTTTCGACGACCTCGACATGGGACTGTCCGCGATCCGCGACGGGGCGGAGGACTACCTGGTCAAGAACTACGTCGACGGCGACTCCCTGCAACGCGCGATCCGCTACGCCATGGAGCGCCGCCGCCTCACCACCGCCTTGACGAGCCACGAGACGGCGCCGGAAGCGGTGGCCGGGTCCGAGGCTCTCGACAGCTCCACGACCACGCTCATCAGCATGGGTGCCGACGCGGTGTACTCGCGACGCGAGTTCTTCACGCCGAGCAGATGGTTCGGATGAGGAGCTCGCTTTGCTTACTCGGCGACTGGCCGGGGTGAGCTCCTCAGTGTGCCCATTCAAGCACTCTCAGTAGCGATTCCATCTAGACTGCGATGAGCCACGACCCGAGGTGAACGCCCAAAACGCTGCTGGAGCGCGGCCGCGGAGTGGATCAGGAAGTCCCAGCTTCTCCCCCGAGGAGGCAGCAATGTCGCACGCATCCGCCGCCGAGGCCGACAACGTCGACGGCCGAGAGCTGCTGTGCGTGCTCGCCCGGGTGCAGCAGGGCGACTTCACGGCCCGGATGCCCCTCGAGTGGACAGGAGTGGCCGGAAAGGTGGCGGACCATCTCAACGCCGTCATCATCGCCAACCAGGCCCTCGAGACAGAGCTCCTACGCATCAGCAATGTCGTGGGCCAACGAGGCGAGCTGTCGAAGCGGGCGGTGCTCGGCTCCTCAGGGCAGAGCTGGTCGGCGAGCCTGGAGTCCGTCAATAACCTGATCGACGACCTGGTGCGCCCGACCAGCGAGATGCAGCGTGTCATCGGCGCAGTCGCCGACGGTGATCTCAGCAAGAAGGTCTCCGCCGAGGTCAGCGGCGACATGCTTGCGCTCAAGAACACCATCAACGCGATGGTCGACCAGCTGAACGGGTTCGTCTCAGAGGTCTCGAGGGTCGCCCGCGAGGTCGGCACCGAGGGCAAGCTCGGACAGGCGGCGGCGTTCACCACCGAAGTCGGCGGAGTCTGGAAGGACCTGACGGACAACGTCAACCTGATGGCGGGAAACCTCACGGGGCAGGTCCGCAATATCGCCGAGGTCACTACCGCCGTCGCCAACGGCGACCTGAGCAAGAAGATCACCATCGACGTCAAGGGTGAGTTCCTCCAGCTCAAGGACACCGTCAACGCGATGGTGGACCAGCTGAAGACGTTCGCCGGCGAGGTCACCCGTGTCGCCCGTGAGGTTGGTGTCGAAGGCAAGCTCGGCGGCCAGGCACAGTCCAAGGAGATCGGCGGTGTCTGGAAGGACCTCACGGACAACGTCAACCAGCTCGCGGCCAACCTGACCAACCAGGTCCGAGCGATCTCCGATGTGGCGACGGCTGTCACCGAGGGAGACCTGACCCGGCAGGTCCGGGTCGACGCCAGCGGCGAGGTCGCGGTGTTGAAGGACAAGCTCAACGAGATGATCCGGAACCTCCGCGAGACCACGCGACAGAACGTCGAGCAGGACTGGTTGAAGACCAACCGCGAGCGCTTCACCCGGATGCTCCAAGGTCAAAACGACCTGCCCACGGTATCGAGCTCCATCTTGTCCGAGCTGGCGACGCTCGTGTCCGCTCAACACGGGGTCTTCTACACCATGGATAAAGGTACTGACGAGACGGAACGGAAGCTGCGGATGCAGGCCGGCTACGGCTATGAGGAGCGTAAGCGGCTCTCCACGACGTTCCGGGTGGGCGAGGGCCTTGTCGGTCAGTGTGCGAAGGAGAAGAAACGGATCCTCCTTACCGACGTGCCGAGCGACTATGTCCGCATCAGTTCCGGTCTAGGCAACGCGGTTCCGCTGAACATCATCGTTCTGCCGATCTTGTTCGAAGGGGAGCTGCTGGGCGTCCTCGAACTGGCGTCGTTCTCCTCCTTCAGCTCTGCGCACCAGACGTTCCTGGACTCGATCACCGAAAGCGTCGGGATCACGCTCAGCACGATCCAGGCGGCCGGCCGCACGAGCTCCCTTCTCGAGCAGTCGCAGTCGCAGGCCGAGGAGCTTCGCCTGCAGCAGGAGGAGCTTCGCGGCTCCAACGCCGACTTGGAGCGCCAGGCCAGACTGCTCGCCGACCAGAATGCGCTCGCGGAGCAGAAGAACCTCGAGGTCAAGAACTCCAACCGTGTCATCGAGGAGAAGGTCAGCCAGCTCGCCGTCTCGTCCAAGTACAAGTCGGAGTTCATCGCGAACATGTCACACGAGCTGCGGACG
>JAWWPH010000498.1:0-5714 GCA_033850875.1 Nocardioidaceae bacterium
CCGTCCCTCGCCAGCCGCGTATCGTCGCTGGGATGCTGGTGGACGGGCTCCATGGCTTCCTCACCGAGAGTCGGTTCACGGGTGCCGTTGCCCTCCAACGGGGCGACCGGATCCTCTTCGAGGGCGCCTACGGGCTTGCCTCGCCGCGGTGGGGAATCCCGAACACTCTCGACACCCGCTTCGACACGGCCAGCATCACCAAGCTCTTCACCAGCGTGGCCGTGCTGCAGCTGGTCGGACGCGGAATGCTGGCCCTCGATGCCTCGATCCACGAGTACGTCGAGCTCGCCGGCACCACCATCTCCCGTGACGTCTCCCTGCGTCATCTGCTCACCCATACCAGTGGACTCGCCGACGATGCCGACGAGGAGGCGGGCGAGGAGTACGCCGACCTGTGGCTCGAGCGCCCCGTCTATGCGGTCACCACCACCGCCGACTTCCTGCCCCAGTTCGCCACCAAGCAGCCGCTGGCAAGGCCCGGGGAGCAGTGCCGGTACTGCAACGTCGGCTACGTGCTGGCCGGTCTCGCCATCGAGAGCGCAAGCCGACGGTCGTACCGCGACTACGTTGTCGCAGAGGTCTTCGTGCCAGCCGGGATGACCGCATCGGGATTCTTCGACCGCCGCTGGGCGGAGCCGAACGTCGCCGAGGGCTTCGATCCTGGCCCGGAGGGTCGGCTGGAGCAGAACATCTTCAAGAGCCCGCCGATCGGGTCCCCGGATGGTGGCGCACTGGTCACGGCCGGCGACCTCCTCCGGTTCCTGGCCGCCCTGCGAGCCGGTGTGCTCCTGCCGGCCGAGCTCACGACGATGTTCCTCGCCCCACAGGTCCGCCACGACCAGGAGGTGGAGTACGGGTTCGGGCTGCAGTTCAGGGGAGCCGACTGGTGGAAGGAGGGCTGCTGGGACGGTGCCGGCGGGATCATCCGGCACTACGGCGAACACGGGGTGGATGCGGCCGTGCTGTCGAACACGCGAGACGACACCTGGCCGGTCGTCCGCGAGCTCGACCGGCGAGCTCGAACGCGCTGACCCGGCGACGGTCCGGACGAGTCGTTGCTCGGGTTGCCGCCTCGTGCCAGGGGACGCTGCGGGGGCCGCAGGTTCGACTCCGCCGAGGCTCAGTCGGGCGCTGCGAGCCAGGGATCCTTGACGTCGAAGAAGCCGGGCGTGCCGATGATCACCGCGTTCATCTCGCGCATCTGCGGCGGCGGTTCCTTCAGCCGCGCCTTCGAGGCTCTCAGTCGACGGCGTCCTTGCGCATCACGCAGAGCACCAGGCCGGCGATGACCATGACAAAGGTCGCCCAGAAGCCGAAGCCACGCCCGATGTTGACGAGGCCACCACCGTTGGCCGGGTCGACGAAGAGCGCGAGCAGCGTACAGAGCGTGGCCCCGGCGAACGCGACGAGCGCGGCGAGCCGGGTCGGGATGCCGAGACGCACTCCCAGCAGCGGCAACGCAACAAGGACGGCCCCCGCGAGTGCGAGGAGGACGCCGAACCAGCCGAAGAAGCCGTGCCAGGCACTGGTCGAACCCCCTCCGAGACCCCCCAGTCCCTTGACACTGACGGTGTAGTACGGGAACAACGAGAAGATGAAGGCCAGCAGCCCGGCCGCCATGATGCCGAGGTCGAGCCGGTTGGCGTTCTGGAAGGCCACCTTGACCTGGTCCCCGGTCATCGAGCCCGCGGGTCGCCCCGTGCCGGCTGCCGGCGCGCTGTAAGCCGGTGGAGGCGGGCCCGGCATGTCGGCCGGGTTGGTGTAGACCGGCTCAGTCGGAGCACCCGACGTCGCGTAGTCGCCCTGGCCGGCTGCGGGCGGGTAGGCCGGACCACCGGTCGACGACCCGCCCCCGGCACCGCCCGTCGCCGGCGGGTAGGCGCCGGGCGGCGGCGTACCTGCGGGTGTCGCACCGCCGGGCTGGGGCTCGTCGGGCGTCGACGGGGGGAACGGATCGGACATCTGAGTCTCCTCGAGATTCATGGCGCGGCGTGACCGGAAAGTCACACAACGGACCGAGATACTTCACATGGTGGCGCAGGGATGTGATGTTGGGAACCGCCTGCTACATTTGCGCGTTTCTGTGCGAGCCGCCCGTTTTGCGAGTGACACGCGCCACGCGAGATGACATCGGTGCATGGAAGATCCGCGGCGTAAACTCAGTTAGACGACAAAACGTGACGAGAATTGTGGCGAAGTGAGGATGGAGTGACCAAGCAGGTCAAGCAGCTCGACAGGGTCATCATCCGCTTCGCCGGGGACTCCGGCGACGGAATGCAGCTCACCGGCGACCGTTTCACCCAGGAAACCGCCGCCTTCGGCAACGATCTTTCGACGCTCCCGAACTTCCCAGCGGAGATCCGGGCGCCCGCCGGCACGCTGCCCGGCGTCTCGTCGTTCCAGCTCCACTTCGCCGACCATGACATCTTGACCCCGGGCGACGCTCCGGACGTCCTCGTCGCCATGAACCCGGCGGCGCTGCGGGCCAACGTCAGGGACCTCGCGCACGGCGCCACGATCATCGTCGACAGCCACGACTTCACCGCGCGCAACCTGGCGAAGGCCGGCTACACCGCGAACCCCCTCGAGGACGGCTCGCTCGACGCGTACAACCTGCACGAGGTCGACCTGACCACCATGACTGTCGAGTCGGTGAAGCCGTTCGGGCTCAGCCGCAAGGACGCCTCCCGCGCGAAGAACATGTTCTCGCTCGGGCTGCTGTCGTGGCTGTACGGCCGCCCGGTGGAGTCGACCGAGTCGTTCCTGAGCAGCCGGTTCGCCAACAAGCCCGACATCCGCGACGCCAACATCGCGGCCTTCCGGGCCGGCTGGAACTTCGGCGAGACGACCGAGGCGTTCGCGGTGTCGTACGAGGTCAAGCCGGCTCACATGAGTACGGGCACCTACCGCAACATCTCCGGCAATCTCGCCCTGAGCTACGGCCTGGTCGCCGCGTCCGTACGCTCCGGGCTGCCGCTCTTCCTCGGCGCGTACCCCATCACGCCGGCGTCCGACATCCTGCACGAGCTCAGCAAGCACAAGCGCTTCGGAGTCACCACCTTCCAGGCCGAGGACGAGATCGCCGGTATCGGAGCAGCCCTCGGGGCCGCCTTCGGAGGCTCGCTCGCGGTGACGACGACCTCCGGGCCCGGCATCTCCCTCAAGAGCGAGACGATCGGCCTCGCGGTCACCCTCGAGCTGCCGCTGGTCGTCGTCGACGTGCAGCGGGGCGGGCCGTCGACCGGGCTTCCCACCAAGACCGAGCAGTCCGACCTCCTGCAGGCCATGTTCGGCCGCAACGGCGAGGCGCCGCTCCCGATCGTCGCGCCACAGTCGCCCGGCGACTGCTTCGACATCGCGATCGAGGCGGCCCGGATCGCGGTCACGTACCGCACGCCGGTAATGCTGCTGTCCGACGGCTACCTCGCCAACGGGTCGGAGCCGTGGCAGCTGCCCGACACCGACCGGCTGCCGGCCATCGACCCCGACTTCGCGACCGGCCCCAACCACGAGACCGAGTCCGGCGACCACGCGTTCTGGCCCTACGACAGGAGCCCCGAGACCCTGGCACGCCCGTGGGCGGTCCCAGGGACGCCCGGCCTGGAGCACCGCATCGGGGGGCTCGAGAAGGCCAACGGCCACGGCAACATCTCCTACGACCCCGCCAACCACGACCTCATGGTCCGTACCCGCCAGTCGAAGGTCGACCGGGTCGCCGACACGATCGCACCCCTGGAGGTCGACGACCCGAGCGGCCGAGCCCGTCTCCTCGTGCTCGGCTGGGGGTCCACGTACGGTCCCATCGGGGCCGCCTGCCGACGACTGCGTAACCAGGGGCTGCACATCGCGCAGGCGCATCTTCGCCACCTCAACCCGTTCCCGGCAAACCTCGGCGAGGTGCTGCGCAGGTACGACCGCGTGGTCGTGCCCGAGATGAACCTCGGCCAGCTCGCCATGCTGCTGCGTGCCAGGTACCTCGTCGACGTGGTCGGCTACAACCAGGTACGCGGCCTGCCCTTCACCGCCTCCGAGCTCGAAGCAGCATTCACCACGACGATCGAGGAACTGCACCGATGACCACCGATCTCGACATGCCCGGCCTGCGCCAGGTGCCCGCCACGGACGTACCTGCCACGCGCAAGGACTTCACCTCCGACCAGGAGGTCCGGTGGTGCCCGGGCTGCGGTGACTACATCATCCTCAACGCCGTCCAGGGCTTCCTGCCGTCGTTGGGGCTGCGCCGCGAGAACATCGTCTTCATCTCCGGCATCGGGTGCTCGTCACGGTTCCCCTACTACCTCGAGACCTACGGGATGCACTCGATCCACGGCCGCGCGCCGGCGATCGCGACCGGTCTCGCGACGGCACGACCGGACCTCTCGGTGTGGGTCGTCACCGGTGACGGGGACGCCCTGTCGATCGGCGGCAACCACCTGATCCACGCGATGCGACGCAACGTCAACCTGACGATCCTGCTCTTCAACAACCGGATCTACGGGCTCACCAAGGGCCAGTACTCACCGACCTCCGAGCGGGGCAAGATCACGAAGTCGACGCCGATGGGCTCGATCGACCGGCCGTTCAACCCGGTCTCGCTGGCGCTGGGCGCCGAGGCCACGTTCGTCGCGCGCACCCTGGACTCCGACCGCGCGCACCTCACCGAGGTGCTGAAGGCGGCGGCGGCGCACCGCGGCACCAGCCTCGTGGAGATCTACCAGAACTGCCCGATCTTCAACGACGGCGCCTTCGACGTGCTCAAGGACCCCGAGCAGGCCGAGGCGCGCCTGGTCCGGCTGGAGCACGGCAAGCCGGTGCAGATCGGCGACCGCACTTGGACGCACGACGTCCACGCCGACAACCCTGCGCAGGCGTTCGAGATCTCGCGCCTCGACGACGGCACGATGGCGCACGTCCCGATTGGCATCTTCCGGCAGGTCGAGCGGCCGACGTACGACGACCTCGCCCGGGAGCAGGTCACAGCCGCCCGGGCCAAGCAGGGCGACGGCGACCTTGCCTCGCTCCTGGCGGGCAACGACACCTGGACGGTTACTGAAGAGTCGTCGTGAACACCGCGCTGTACGAGCGGACGAAACGCACGCTCGGCGGAGTCGACACCCGCCAGTAGTACTTGTGGTGTCGCGGGGCGGTCGTCGTGTAGCTGAACCTGCTGTGGGCACTGGTTCGGCCGGAATCGGCCCGATGCCAGCTGCAGCCGCCGCACCGGCGCCGGTCGAGGTACACGGTGTGGTGGCGATACGCCGGAGCGATCTTGCCGTGGAAGCGGCCACTGCCGTTCTCGATGCTCGCGTCGAAGGTCCGGTACACGTCGATGCCGGCGTCACCGTGCGTCCGGCTGTAGGTGGAGTTGCCTCTGAACACGACGCGGTAGGTCGCGTTGCCGCGGGCCGGGACGGTGAAACGGAACTTGGGGTACGCGCCTATCGACGTGCGACGGGTCTCGAGGTACGCCCAGTGTGAGTGGCCGTTGCGCTGGCGGTACAGCCGCACGTGGGCGCCCTGGACGGCGCCGCCGAGCGCCGGCACGTACAGCTGGCCGCGGACGTGAATGTCGCTCCCGTAGGCACGGACGCGGTCGAAGTCGAGGAACCGGATCGAGGTCTTGTGCGCGGCGGCGACGGCTGCTGCGGGCCCGACGGCGCCCTGCGACGGCGAGGTCACGGCGTTCGCGGCGAGGGGCGAGACCAGTACAGCCG
>JAWWPH010000517.1:0-3357 GCA_033850875.1 Nocardioidaceae bacterium
GAAGTACGCGACGCGCTGCCGGGGCGCGGTGTCGCCGCGCTCCGCCTCCCCCATCGGGCCCGCTCCGACACGACTGCCTCGAATGGCACTGCCACCAGCCACTACAGAACTCCTCGACTTCTGGTCATGCGCCTCCGAGCAGGCGTTTCACGGCATTGTACGTTGCTGCGCTCAGGACGTCTTCAGCAGAAGTCCCAGTGCCACGATGCAGGCGAACCAGATCACCGCGACGCCGATCGTGATCCGGTCGAGGTTCTTCTCAGCGACCGACGAGCCGCCCAGACCGCTCGACATCCCGCCTCCGAACATGTCGGACAGGCCGCCACCGCGTCCCTTGTGCAGCAGGATCATCACGATGAGGAGCGCACTCGTGAGGGCGAGCAGGACGCTGAAGACCAAGACCACGGGCCTGACTCTACCCGCTGGGCGGCGCTCCTCAGAGCATCGGCATGTCGTAGAAGCGGCAGATGCCGCCGAACTCCTCCGCCTGCAGGCTGGCGCCGCCGACCAGGCACCCGTCGACGTCGGGTTGCGCCATGATGCCCGCCACGTTCGCCGCCTTGACCGAGCCGCCGTACAGGACGCGGACAGCCGCTGCGACCTCCGGTCCGTGTAGCTCGCCGACGCGGGCGCGGATCGCCGCACAGACCTCCTGGGCGTCGGCGGGCGTCGCGACCTCGCCGGTCCCGATGGCCCACACCGGCTCGTACGCGACGACCAGCTGCCCCACCTCGCCGGCGGCGAACCCTGCGAGGGAACCGTCGAGCTGGGCGACGGTGTGCGGCACCTGGTCGCCCGCCTTGCGCACGTCGAGGCCCTCGCCGACGCAGACGATCGCGATCATGCCGGCGTCGAACGCCTTGCGCGCCTTGGCGTTGACCAGTGCGTCGTCCTCGTCGTGGTACTCGCGCCGCTCGGAGTGGCCGACCACGACGTACGAGCAGCCGAGCTTGGACAGCATGGACGCGCTGATCTCGCCCGTGTAGGCGCCGTCGTCGTGGACCGAGACGTCCTGGGCGCCGTACCGGATCTCGAGGTGGTCGCCGTCGACCAGGGTCTGCACGCTGCGCAGGTCGGTGAACGGCGGCACCACCACGACCTCCGCCTTCGCGTAGTCGTGCTTCTTGTCGGCGAGCACCCAGGACAGCTTCTGCACCAAGACGACGGCCTCTTGGTGGTTGAGGTTCATCTTCCAGTTGCCGGCCATGAGCGGTCGGCGGCTGTGCGGAGGGGCCATGATCTCAGTCCTCGAGTACGTCGATGCCGGGAAGGCTCTTGCCCTCGAGGTACTCGAGGCTGGCGCCGCCTCCGGTGGAGATGTGCCCGAAGGCGTCGTCGGCGAATCCGAGCTGTCGTACCGCCGCGGCCGAGTCCCCGCCACCGATCACCGACAGCCCCTTGACCTCGGTAAGCGCCTCGGCGACGGCCTGCGTACCGGCGGCGAACTGCGGCAGCTCGAACACGCCCATCGGGCCGTTCCAGAAGACGGTCCTGGCGTCGCGGAGGGCCTCGGCGAAGGCGGCCCCGGACCTCGGCCCGATGTCCAGACCGAGCTGGTCGGCCGGGATCTCGTCGACGTCGACTACCGCGGCGGGGGCGTCGGCCGTCACCTCGGGTGCGACCACGACGTCGGTCGGCAGCACGATCTCGACGCCGGACTCGCGGGCGGTGTCGAGGTACGCGCGCACGGTCTCGAGCTGGTCGGCCTCGAGCAGGCTCCTGCCGACCTCCTGGCCGTTCGCCTTGAGGAACGTGAAGACCATCCCACCGCCGATGAGCAGCCGGTCAGCCTTCGTCAGCAGGTTAGCGATGACGCCGAGCTTGTCGGACACCTTGGAGCCGCCGAGTACCACGACGTAGGGCCGCTCGGGGTGCTCGGTGAGGCGCCGCAGCACGTCGAGCTCGGCGAGGACGAGACCGCCGGCGGCGTGTGGGAGCCGGCGCGCGACGTCGTACACACTCGCCTGCTTGCGGTGCACGACGCCGAACCCGTCGCTGACGAACGCATCGCCCAGAGCGGCGAGCGCGTCGGCGAACGCCCCGCGCTCCGCCTCGTCCTTGCTGGTCTCGCCGGGGTTGAACCGGACGTTCTCCACGACGACCACCTCGCCGTCGCGTAGCCCGGCGACCGCGGACCGAGCGGACTCCCCCACCGTGTCGGTGGCGAACTGGACCGGCGCCTGCAGCAGCTCGCCGAGCCGCGCTGCTACCGGTTCCAGCGAGTAGCGGGCCTCGGGGGCACCCTTCGGACGGCCCAGGTGTGCCGTGACGACGACCTTGGCGCCACGCTGTCTCAGGTCGGCGATCGTCGGCACGCTGGCGCGGACCCGGCCGTCGTCGGTGATCCGGGTGCCGTCCAGCGGCACGTTGAGGTCGGACCGTACGAGCACCCGCTTTCCGGCGAGGCCACCCAGGTCAGCGCTGAGCGCGTCGACTGTCTTCAGCACGCTGCGACGCCCCGCGGCGTCAGAGGGAGTCGCCGACGTAGTCGACCAGGTCGACCAGCCGGTTGGAGTAGCCCCACTCGTTGTCGTACCAGCCGATCACCTTGACCTGGTTGTCGAGCACCTTGGTGAGACCGGAGTCGAAGATGCACGAGTGCGGGTCGGTGACGATGTCGGACGACACGATCTCGTCCTCGGTGTACTTGAGGTAGCCCTTCAGCTGGCCGTCCGCGGCGGCCTTCATCGCCGCGTTGACCTCGTCGGCGCTGGTGGACCGGCCGGCCTCGAAGGTGAGGTCGGTCGCCGAGCCGGTGGGGATCGGCACTCGCAGCGCGAACCCGTCGAGCCTGCCCATGAGCTCCGGGAGCACCAGCCCGATGGCCTTGGCCGCCCCCGTCGACGTCGGCACGATGTTGATGGCCGCCGCGCGCGCCCGGCGCAGGTCCTTGTGCGGCCCGTCCTGCAGGTTCTGGTCCTGGGTGTACGCGTGGATGGTCGTCATCAGGCCCTTGACGATGCCGAACTCGTCGTTGAGCACCTTCGCCATCGGCGCGAGGCAGTTCGTGGTGCACGACGCGTTGGAGATGACCGTGTGCGCCGTCGGGTCGTACTGCTCGTGGTTGACGCCCATGACGACGGTGACGTCCTCGTTCTTCGCCGGAGCGGAGATGATCACCTTCTTGGCGCCGGCCTCGAGGTGCGCCCGCGCCTTCGTGGCATCCGTGAAGAAGCCCGTCGACTCGATCACGATGTCGGCACCGAGGTCGCCCCACGGCAGCTTCGACGGGTCGCGCTCCTCGAGCGCCGCGAAGCTGTGCCCGCCGACGCTGATGGCGTCGTCGGTCACCTCGACGTCGCCGTCGAGCCGGCCCAGGATCGAGTCGTACTTGAGCAGGTGGGCGAGGCTCTTGTT
>JAWWPH010000528.1:0-2584 GCA_033850875.1 Nocardioidaceae bacterium
CAGGTCGCGGACCTGGCCGGGGTGAGCCCGACCACCGTGTCGCACGTGCTGTCCGGCAAGCGCATGGTGGGCGCCGCGACCCGGGGGCACGTCCAGGACGCGATCCGGCAGCTCGGGTACCGACCCAACAACATCGCGAGAAGCCTGCGAACGAGCCGCTCACGCATGGTCGCCGTCGTGGTCCCGGACATCACGAACCCGTTCTACAGCGTCCTCACCAGGGGTCTGGCCGACGGCGTGTACGACGCCGGCTACGGCACCTACGTCTGCAACACCGACGGTCTCGCCGAGAGGGAGAACACGTTCCTGGAGGACGTCCTCGACAGAGGCGTCGACGGGATCGTGATGGCCTCGGTCAACCTGGCCGCGAACGGGGCGAGGCCGGCCCCGCTCGGCACCCCGATCGTGTACGTCGGAGGGGCGCTCGACCATCCGCGGGCCGACCTGGTCACCGCCGACGACGAGGTCGGCTCGCGGCTCGCGACCGCGCACCTGATCTCCCGGGGGGCCACGCGCGTCGCCATGATCCAGGGGCCGCCGGAGTCCGGTCCGGCCCGAGACGAGGGCTACCGCAGTGCGCTGGTCGAGAACGGTTTCGGCTTCGACCCCGCCCTCATGATCCGCGGGGACTGGACGCGGCAGGGCGGTCGGCGGGCCATGCACTCCCTGATGGCGCAGGTCGAACGGCCCGACGCGGTGTTCTGCGCCAACGACCTGACGGCTATCGGCGCCGTCGACGCTGCACGTGACCTGGGCCTCGCCATCCCCGGCGACGTCGCGGTGGTCGGCTTCGACGACGTCGACGCCGCGACCATCGTCAGCCCGACCCTCACCACGGTACGCAACCCTGCCTACGACACGGGCTGTGCAGCCGGGGAGCTGTTGCTGAGCAGGATGCTCGGCCACTACACCGACGCGGGACGCACCGTCGTGCTGCCCTGCCCGCTCATCCAACGGGAGTCGGCCTAGCCTCCGCCGCCGGCGGAGTTCCCAGTGTCGTCGTCACCGACGACGACCACCGCCTTGACGAACCCGTGCGGCTTGTCGCGTGCCGCCGAGAACGCGTCGCCGATGCGGTGCAGCGGGAAACGATGCGTCACCAGCGGAGCCGTCGACACGGCGCCCGAGGTCAGCAGCCGCATGCCCATGGTCATCCCGCGCATGATCGTGGACACCTCCCGGAAGTGCCCGTTGACGATCTGGAACGCCATCCAGTTCCAGTACCCGAGGGGGATCTCGCGCGGCCGGCCCTGGTGGTAGCCGACGAGGACGATCTTCCCACTCATCCGGGTCACGTCGCCGACGCCGGCCAGCCCGCCCTGGGTGCCCGTGCACTCGAAGGTCACGTCGGCCCCCCGGCCCTCGGTGACCTCGGCGACGACGTCCGCCAGGGACTCGGCGGGCACGTGGACGACACGGGTGGCACCCAGCTCGGAGGCCTTCTCCAACGCGTCGGTGCGGGTGTCGGCCACGACCAGCGACCGGACGCCCCGCAGGGAGACCAGCTCGTGCACGAGGTTGCCCATGAACCCGGCACCGATGAGCACCACGTCGTCAGCGAGGCGTACGTCGGCCAGGTCGACGGCGTTGACGGCACAGGCGAGCGGCTCGGCAAGCGCCAGGTCGAGCGGTACGTCACGGGCCGGCCGGCAGTACTCGGCCTTGACGGCGACGTACTCGCCGAACCCGCGAGACGTCACCCAGACGCCGACCGGGTCACCGACAAAGACTCCGCTCGCGTCCGGTCCGGCGTCGACCACGGTGCCGCTGACCTCGTGCCCGAGGTACAAGGGGTACTCGGCACCGCCGTCCCCGTCCCACGGCTCGAGCTCGGAGGCGCACACGCCGCACATGGCGACCTTGACGAGCACCTCGTCGGGAGCCAGTACCGGCATCGGCACGTCCTGGAGCTCGAACGTCGACCGAGCGGTCAACACGGCGATCCTCATGACGTGCTCCCCTCGGTACTGAGGCCCGCCCGCGGCTGCATGTGCGGGCTGCTCTCGTCGTGGAAGACCACGATGCCGTACAGGCCGAGCCGGTCGAGGCGGACCGAGGAGCTCGCCTCGTCGCTCTTCACGTCGAGGTCGGTGATGTCGCCGTCGCTGCCGTAGAGGGTGGCGCGGGTGAGGGGAGCGCCCAGCCGCACCGTCAGCGCCACGTCGTCGAGAGTCTCGACCCGGTCGGCGGCCTCGTCGTAGTCGAAGTTGACGAGGTGGACCGCCGCCGCTCCGTCGGGGAGGCCGTGGATGTTGACGCCTACGGGAGCGCCGACCTCCACCTGGCGGCCGAGGGGCAGCAGCGCGTCGACGTCGGTCGCATCCGCCCGCACGAGGCCCGGCGCGGAGAGCAGCGTGCGCCGCTCGTCGGCCGGCAGGTTGTCGGCGAACCGGTCCGTCACGACGACGCAGCCACCAGCGGCCAGGTGCGCACCGACGGCGGCGGCCTGCG
The DNA here is from genome assembly GCA_033850875.1 of Nocardioidaceae bacterium. Taxonomy (GTDB): domain Bacteria; phylum Actinomycetota; class Actinomycetes; order Propionibacteriales; family Nocardioidaceae; genus DASQEH01. Next base: position 2,452 of record JAWWPH010000528.1, read on the forward strand.
CCGAGGTGAGGAAGGCACAGTCCGGCAGCACCACGGTGTCGTCCCGGGTTAGCGAGTCGGCGACGACGCGGTCCGGCGCCGTCACCCCGTCCGGGAAGAGCACCACGTCGAAGGGCACCGATGCGGCCGCCAG
>JAWWPH010000529.1:0-3649 GCA_033850875.1 Nocardioidaceae bacterium
CGAGGGTGTGCACCCTCGCGACGGTCTCCTGCCCGCGGTAGCAGCCCTTGTCGAGATGGACCGCGGAGCCGATCCAGCCGACCTCGTTGGGAATCGTCTTGTGGTCGGTATCCAGCCCGAAGCGCGGCTCCCCGCGGGCGATACGCAGCGCTTCCAATGCCCAGACGCCTACCGGCGTACCCGCAGGAGCAGCCGCCAGGCTGTCGCGGGGAACGAGCTCGACGCCCGTCTCCGACCGCGCCATGACCGCCCATGTGTCGGTGACGTCAGTGACCTCGACGCGCAGCATGAAGCGCATCGCATCGAGCCATGCCACGAGTGGCGCCGCCTCACCGGGCTCGACGTGCGCCCAGAACGCCTCGCCGTCGTCGTAGCCGTTCAGCGCGTGCTCGACGTGGCCCATCGGGGACAGGACCAAGGTGGTGACAGGCGAACCCGGCGACAGGCCGGTGAGGTGCTGCGTCGTGAGCGAGTGCAGCCAGCTGAGCCGGTCGGGCCCACTGACCCGGACGACGTCACGGTGGGACAGGTCGACGTAGCCCTCACCGGCGAGGAGTGCCTTCTGCTCGCGGAACGGGTCGCCGTAGTGGGCCGCGACGCCGGCGTCGACACCGTCGGCCTCGACCGCACCCGGGAGGGACAGCAGCGGGCTGCGCCAGGTCACGGGGCGCACCCCCCACAACGGGCGCAGGACCCGAAAACGGTCAGGTGCCCGACGTCAGCCACGAACCCGTGCGTATGGCGCAGGCTGTCGAGCATCGGCGCAACCTCCGCGGGCTCGACCTCGATCACCTCGCCACAGCCACGGCAGATCAGGTGGACGTGCTCTGGAGCCGCCGCCGCATGGTACGTCGGCGCTCCGTGCGTGAGGTGTGCATGGTTGACGAGGCCGACCTCCTCGAGCAGCTCGAGGGTGCGGTACACCGTCGAGATGTTGACCGCGGCGGATCGCTCCCGTACCCAGCCGAACACGTCCTCGGGGGTGGCGTGGCCGAGCGCCGTCACCGCCTCCAGCACGAGCTGGCGCTGCGGCGTCAGCCGATACCCGCGCGAGCGGAGCTCGGTCTGGAGGAGTTGGTCCACACGCCCAGTCTAGGCGCGACGAGGCGTCGTCAGTCGCGCTGCAGCCGCGCCCAGATGTGGGACTGGATCCCTTCGCCCTGCGCCGCCATGTCGAACGTCCAGAGCAGGTCGCCCTCCACGAGGCCGTACAGGCGATGGCCCGCCGTGTACTCCTTGGCGGTCGCGGTACGCACGACGGCGTCCGTGGCCAGCTCGATCTTGGCGCCCTCGACGCTGCCGTAGTAGATCTCGACGAACCCGGTGGGGTGCGCCAGCACGACTTCGAGGCCGCCGTCGGCCTGCGGGCGGAAGAAGCCGGTCTCGAGTGCCAACGGCCGTACGTCGTTGCCGTCGTCATCGGTCAGCCACGTACGGCTGAAGTAGTGCAGGAACGGTCGCCCGTCGTGGGTGAAGGCGACCTCTTGCCGGAACGCGAACTGCTCGATCGTCGGGTAGTCACCGTGACCGTTGCCATGCCAGTGCCCCAGCAGGAAGGCGATCGGCATGACCGACGGGTCCAGGTCGGGAGGGATCTCGAAAGGCATGCGTCAGCGCCCCGCCGGCAGTTCGTACAGCGCCTTCACGCGCCGATTGTAGTGGGAAAGGGAACCAACAGATCCCTCGACGGGAACCACCGACTCCTCGACGGGAGCCACGTGACCCCTCGGCGGGGAGGGCGGAGGTCAGCGGCGCTTGACCTGGAGGAGCTCGCGCGCATCGGCCGTCGACATCGCCGGCCGCTGCGCCAGCTCACAGAGGCTGGCCGCGCGGCTCACGAGCTCGGCGTTGTGGGTGACGGGTACGCCTCGTGCCAGCGTCAGCGTGTCCTCCATCCCGACGCGCAGATGTCCGCCCTTGGACAGAGCTGCGAGTGCCACTGCCAGCGTCGTCCGGCCGATCCCCGTCGCCGACCACGACGTCGTCGCCTCGGGGAGTGCCTGGACGGCCGCCACGAGCGCATCGGCGGTCCCCGGCATCCCGCCCGGTACGCCCATCACGAGGTCGCAGTGCACGCGCTCGCCGTACGGCAGGCCGTACGTGTCGAGCAGCCGGTGTAGCGCCGCCACGTGGCCGAGGTCGAACAGCTCGAACTCCGGCACGACCTCACGGTCCTGGGTCAGCTGGTAGAGCTCGGTGACGAACGGCCACGGGTTGAGGAAGACGTCGTCGCCGAAGTTGGTCGTACCCATCGTCAGCGAGCACGAGTCCGGCTCGGCGTCGAGGACCGCCAGCCGCTCGTCGAGCGGGTCGTGCACCGACCCTCCGGTCGAGAGCTGCACCACGAGCGTGGTCCGCTCGCGCACGGCGGTGACCGCGTCGGACAGCCGGGAGACCTCCAGCGTCGGCAGGTGCTCGCCGTCGCGGATGTGCAGGTGGATCATCGCCGCGCCCGCTGCCTCGCACCGTACGGCGGTCTCGACGAGCTCCTCGAGCGTCGCGGGCAGGGCGGGGAAGTCGGCTTTGGCGGTCTCCGCACCGGTCGGGGCAACGGTGATCAACGTGCTGGGGTGCGGTCTGGCGGTCATGGGCGCAATCGTGCCAGAGTCGGTCTTGCGCCGGGCGGTACGGGATGGCCGGCCGAGGGGAGGCGATTAGGCATCCTTAACAACCCCTGAGGCGATTACAGGTGCAATGACATTTTTTGGCAGACTGGCAGCTCACCCTCCCTACCAACGGATACGTAGACCGCCCGCATGACTGACGAGAGCACGCCGACAACCGGCGAGCCCGGCGACGGCGCTGGCGGCAATCCACCGGAGTCCGACGCGTCAGCGGCCCGCGGTTCGGCCGGCGCTTCCCCCGCTTCCGCAGGCACGCACAAACGCCATGGCGTCATCCGCCGGCACTGGGTGATGACGAGCCTGATCATCGTGCTGGTCCTCATCGCCGGCACGGCGGGCGGCTACTGGTACTGGATCAACCACGAGCTCAGCAACGTCAAGCGGGTCCACGTCAGCACGATCGAGCACAACGTTCATCCGGTGAACCAGCCGCACGAGAAGGACCGTGCCCTCAACATCTTGCTGCTCGGCGCCGACAACGGGCACGACACCCAGTCGGTGAGCCAGGACCTGAAGGACGGGAAGTGGACGCCTTTCATCCACCGCAGTGACACGCTGATGATCGCTCACATCCCGGCCGACCGGAAGAGCGTCCAGCTGGTGTCGATACCGCGTGACACCTGGGTGAAGATCGACCACTACCCCTACGCCGGCGGGTACGGCAAGATCAACGCGGCGTTCGCCTTCGGCGGCCCCAGTCTCGCGGTCAAGACGGTCCAGGATCTCACCGGGATCCAGATCGACCATATGGCCGTCATCGACTGGACGGGGTTCAAAGACCTCACCACCGCCGTCAACGGCGTGCGCGTGTACATCCCGCACACGTTCTACGACGACTCTCAGCGCATCACCTGGACGAAGGGCTGGCACACCCTCAAGGGCCAGGAGGCCTTGGCCTACGTCCGGACGCGCCACGGCCTCGCCAACGGCGACTTCGACCGGATCAAACGTCAGCAGAACTTCATGCGTGCGACGATGAGCAAGGTCTTGTCCCAGGACCACAACCCCGTGGCCGTCATCAAGAT
>JAWWPH010000540.1:0-3655 GCA_033850875.1 Nocardioidaceae bacterium
AGTCGCACTCGCTCGACCGGCACATCTCGGTGACCTGGCGGATGTCCACGTTGCTGGGGAACTACGTGACCCCGGTGCCCGCCCAGCAGCGTCTCGGCAAGCAGTGGTTCCTGGGCAGCGCCGACGCGATCTACCAGTCGATGAACCTGATCCGCGACGAGAAGCCCGACATCATCGTCGTCTTCGGTGCCGACCACGTGTACCGGATGGACGCGTCGCAGATGGTGGATGCCCACGTCGAGTCCGGCGCCGGAGCATCGGTCGCCGGGATCCGGGTGCCGCGGGCCGAGGCGACCGACTTCGGCGTCATCAAGACCGCCGACGACGGGGTGCAGATCTCGGAGTTCCTGGAGAAGCCGGCCGACCCGCCCGGGCTGGTGGACAGCCCCGAAGAGTCGTTCGCCTCGATGGGCAACTACGTCTTCTCGACCGACGCGCTCGTCGACGCGCTCGAGCGCGATGCCGCCAACGAGGACTCGCGGCACGACATGGGCGGCGACATCATCCCGATGATGGTGGAGAGAAAGGACGCGGCCGTCTACGACTTCAAGCGCAACGACGTCCCCGGCTCCACGCCCAAGGACAGGGACTACTGGCGCGACGTGGGGACGCTGTCGTCCTACCACGACGCGCATCTCGACCTCGTCGCCGTCGAGCCGGTGTTCAACCTCTACAACCGCGAGTGGCCGATCTTCACCTCTCACGAGCAGGTGCCAGGCGCGAAGTTCGTCGAGGAGGCCTCGGCCGACGACTGCATCGTCAGCGGCGGCTCCATCGTCACCGGTGCGTCGATCTCCCGCTCGGTGCTGGGGACGGAGGTCTACGTCGCCACCGGCGCCACCGTCGACAAGAGCGTGCTCATGGACAACGTCCGGATCGGCCGCGGGGCGCGCGTCGTCAACGCGATCATCGACAAGAACGTCGTCGTGCCGGACCACTACGAGATCGGCGTCGACCCCGATGTCGACCGCAAGGCCGGATTCACCGTCACCGACGGCGGCATCACCGTGCTCGGCAAGGACCAGCACATCGACGGCACCTACTCCGGCGCGCGCTGAGCCGCGCCGCTGCGGCGATGGTTTCCCGGCTCCCGGTCTGCGTCGCTGCTGGCAACCCCGTGACCGCCGAGGTCGGTGCCGACACGTTGCGCGCGGGCGGCAGCGCAGCCGATGCGGCGGTCGCGATGGTACTGGCGTCGTGCGTCGCCGAGACGGTGTTCACCGGGCTGGGCGGAGGCGGCTTCGCCACCTACTACGACGCGTCCACTGCCACCCTGTCCTGTCTGGACTTCTTCGTGACGGTGCCGGGACTGGGCGGGCTGCGCCGGGTACCGCCGCTCGAGATCGCGATCGACTTCGGCGGCCAGATCGTGCCGTACGCCGTCGGTGCCTCCACGGTCGCGGTGCCCGGTGTCCCGGCCGGTCTGGAGGCCCTGCACCAGCGGTGGGGGAGGCTCGCGTGGCGCGAGCTGGTCGAGCCGGCGATCTCCCACGCGACCAAGGGCGTGCCGTTCGCTCCCCTCCACTCGAAGGTACTGGCGACGGTGGCCTCGGCCATGCTGCTCGGCGACGGGGAGCGGGCGTACGCGCGAGGCGGACGGCTCCTGCCGGGAGGGGCGCGGCTGTTCCACCCGGGTCTCGACCGGGCGCTGCGCCTGCTGGCCGACGAGGGGGCGGCCACCTTCTACACCGGCCGGATAGCGCACGCGATCATCGCGACCATCGGCGAGGGCGGCGACCTGGGGCCGGCCGACCTCGAGGCGTACACGGTTCGCGAGCTGCCGCCGCGCACCACCGACTTCGGCGGCCTCACGATCCACGCACGCGGTGACGACCTGGACGACCTGCTCGGGACGGCGGCGGTCCTCCGGCTCAGCCATGACCCCGTCGAGCAGGCGGTGTCGCTGGTCGCGGCCCTGCGAGCGCCGCAGCTGCGGGGAGACACGACGAGCGCTGCGGTGTCGGACCCGGACGGCAACGTGTGCGCCGTCACCACGAGCCTCGGTCTGTCGTCGGGCGTCTGGCTCCCCGGGCTCGGGATCCATCTCAACAACATGCTCGGAGAAGGGGAGCTGCTGCGCGGCAACGAGGCGCCCGGGGAGCGGATGGGGTCCATGATGTCGCCGCTGGTCGCCACGCAGGACGACGAGCCCGTCCTTGTTGCCGGCGCCGCGGGTGGCAGTCGCATCCGGTCGGCGCTGCTCCAGGTTCTCGTCAACGTCTTCCACAAGCAGCTGGACGTTCCGGGTGCCATCCTCGCGCCCAGGCTCAACCCCGTGCCGGGACGCGTCCATGTCGAGCCCGGCTTCGCACCCGAGGTGCTCGAGCGGCTCGCGCTCGACGACGAGGTGGTCGGATGGCCGGCCCTCGACTCGTACTTCGGGGGCGTGTCGGCGATCGGCTCCACCGGCCCCGGCGCCGACCCGAGACGCGGGGGGGACGTGCGTCACGTGGCGTCGGCCTCCTCATAAGGTGGCCTCATGTCGAACACCAGACGCCCCAGCGGCTCGTCATCGCAGCGTCCGCAGAGCACTCCCCGGGCCACGCAGGCGGTCGTCGCCGTGGTCGCCCTGCTCTGCGTGGTGGCGGTGACCGCCATCGGGCTGGCCCTGCGCGGCAGCGGCAGCACGACGCCCGCGGCATCCGGCGGCATCAGCACAGCACCGTCGTCGACCGCTCCGGCCTCGGCGTCGGCGTCGGCGCCGCCCAGCACCATGCACTGCACTGCGGCCCCCGCGCCGAACACGAAGCCGCAGAGCTTCGCGTCGGCGCCGAGTGCCGCGCTCTCCAAGCACGCCACCTGGGACGCGCTGATCGTCACCAACTGCGGCGACATCCGGATGCAGCTCAACGGCAGGGCGGCGCCCCAGACCGTGGCGTCGTTCGTCTTCCTCGCGCGCAAGGGCTTCTTCGACAACAGCCCCTGCCAGCGGCTGACCACCAGCGGCCTGTACGTGCTCCAGTGCGGCGACCCCACCGGCACCGGGACCGGCGGGCCCGGGTACGGCTTCGGCATCGAGAACGCACCCAAGCACGGTGCGTACCCCGCCGGAACGGTTGCCATGGCGCGGACCTCGTCCCCGAACAGCAACGGCAGCCAGTTCTTCGTCGTGTACAAGCACACGGCCCTGCCCACGCAGGGTGGCGGCTACTCCATCTTCGGAAAGGTCACCCAGGGGCTGGGGATCGTCTAGGCGCTCGCCCGCACAGGGGTGACGGGCGGCGGCGCCGACGGCGCGCCCGCCCAGCCCATCAGCATCCTGCACGTCCATGTGAAGAAGGCGTGAGGTGGACCATCCCGAGCTCCTCTTCACCGGCGGCGCCGTTTTCGCGCCCCATGACGGGGGCGCGAGCCACACGACGGTGGCGGTCGACGCCGGGAGGATCACCGCAGTCGGCGACGACAACCTCCGCGCCCTTGCCGGCCCGTCGACCCGCGTCGTCGACGTCGACGGGGGGCTGCTCGTCCCTGGCTTCCAGGATGCCCACGTGCACCCGCTCTCCGGCGGCCTGGGCAGGCTCGTCTGCGACCTCTCTGCGCTCGACAACGCGTCGGACTACCTCGCCGCCATCGGGTCGTACGCCGCCGACCGGCCCGCCCTGGAGTGGGTCAGCGGCGCCGGCTGGATGATGGCCGCCTTCCCGGGCGGGCTGCC
>JAWWPH010000563.1:0-3759 GCA_033850875.1 Nocardioidaceae bacterium
GCATCGGCGTAGCCCGGTTGGCCGCTAGTCGGTTGGGCGCGTCAGAGTCGGTCGACAAGCCTCGAGTCCTCCGCGAGCGCGGCCTCCATCACGTCGTGGCCGTCGACCGACTCCGGTAGCCACACGCTGCGCAGCTGTACCAGCGTCCTCAACGACGCCTCGTCGACGACGCCGTCGGTGACCAGCCCCTCGTGCGGGTTCCGCAACCGCTCGACGTATCGCTCGGCAAGCTCACCGTCGAGGCCAAGCCGTCGCTGCGTCGACTCGGTTGCCTCGCTGTCGAGCGCGCCGGACACGATGCTCGTGCAGGTCTCGGTCATCGCCTGCCTGAGACGACGCGCCGCGTCCAGGTGTTCCTCGCCCACGACGGCGACAACGGTGCCGAGATACGACTCGAACCTGTCGGTCACGCCGGCCAGTCGGACACAGCCGGCTGCCTCCGCCACCAGCTCGTTGCCCGCATTGAGCATCGTGGCGTCGCATTCCCCCACCAGCAGCGCCTGGAGCCGCCTGGGCGTGGAGCCCAGCGCAGTCAGTGTGTAGCTCTCGCGGTCGACTCCGAGGTGGTCGGCGAGGGCAAACAGGGCGAGTGCGAATCCTGAGGTCGCGACGTCGACCCCGATCGTCGCCCCGCGTAGGTCGGAAGGGGCGAGGCCGGGCCGACCATAGAGCCCGAGTCCCAGGCCCCGGTCGACCGCGCCGACGATCCGGGCGTCGAGCACCTCGCCGATCGGGTTCCGCTTACTGAAGCGGTAGGCGAGCACGTTGTCGGGGCTGGTCAGTGCGACGTCCAGCCGACCGTCGGCCAAGGCGCGGAACTGGCTGGGGGACGAGGCGACGGGCTCTTCGGTGACGTCGAGGCCCGCCGCAGCAAGCAGCCCGGTCGAACCGGCCAGGTCGAGCACGACCGAGGGCGTGAATGAGCCCACGATCACCGCATCCATGAGTCCTCCTCGGGCAGCGGACGAAGCCGCCATCGAGTCGTTGCATTCGATTGCACGGGCGCCCGAGCCATCCTCGCCCAGGCTTGACAGCGCCGCCGATGTGCATGAGGCTGCACTCGTTTGCAGGATAGGGTACGAGGTCGTGCCGGCCAGTGGAAGGGGACGAACGGTGGACGAGAGGGTCGCCTCGGCTATCGCCCATTGGGAGCCGCGCTTCACCGCGAACGGCGTGCAGCCGGCCGACTTCGCCCGAGTCACGGCCTCGATCCACGAGTGGTCCGACTGGTGCGCGGCTTGGGTCGCTGTCGGCGCTGAGCACGAGGAGCTCGGCCGTGAGGCGCTCGAGCAGGGCCGGCTACGGTCGGGCGGCGAGCACCTCGCGCAGGCAGCGGCCTATTACCACTTCGCGAAGTTCGTCTTCGTCGAGGATGTCGAGCAGATGAAGGCCGCCCATCGCCGCGCGGTCGCCTGCCACACTGACGCGCTGCCCCACCTCGACCCGCCTGGGCGCAAGATCGAGATGCCGTTCGAGAACGGGAAGCTGGTCGCCGTCATCCGCACGCCGTACGGCGACGGTCCGTTCCCCGTTGTCGTGATGATCCCCGGCCTCGACTCCACCAAGGAGGAGCTTCGCTCGACTGAGCAGACGTTCCTCGACCGCGGGCTCGCGACGTTCAGTGTCGACGGTCCCGGGCAGGGCGAGGCGGAGTACGACGTGCCGATCCGCGGCGACTGGGCCCCGGTGGCCGAGTTGCTCTGGGCGACCGTCCTCGATCAGCCGGAAATCGACCACGACCGGCTCGCCGTGTGGGGGGTCAGCCTGGGCGGTTACTACTCGGTGCGCCTGACCGCTGCGCTCGGTGACCGAGCCAAGGCGGCCGTCGCGCTCGCCGGTCCGTTCAACTTCGGCGAGTGCTGGGCCGGCTTGCCCCCCTTGACTCGCGACACTTTCCGCGTTCGGTCCGGCAGCCAAAGCGACGAGGAGGCGCGAGCCGTGGCCGATACCCTCGACCTTTCCGGCGTCACCGAGGGCGTGACCGCGCCGCTGCTGATCGTCTTCGGCCGCCAGGACCGACTGATTCCCTGGGAGCAGGCGGTCAAGGTCCACGACGCCGTCAACGGCAGTGAGCTCCTGATGCTCGAGGAGGCCAACCACGGGTGCGCGGATCGCTCGCCGTGGCACCGTCCTCGGACAGCCGACTGGCTCGCCGGACACCTGGGTGGTCGCATCGGTGACCCCGCCCGTACCTTGGAGAGCTCACGCGCATGACGAATTCTTCGGTGGCGGGCCACGGACCCGGTCACAACCCCGGCTCGATGAAGATCGGGTGGATCGGCGCGGGCAGGATGGGCGCCGCTATGGCCAGACGCCTGGCGGTGGCCGGCGAGGATGTCACTGTCTGGAACCGCACACGATCCAAGGCCGAGGCGCTGTCCGACGCCGGCTGCAGGGTCGCCGACACCATCGCTGATCTGCGTGGTCTCGACGTCGTCTTCACGATGGTCTCCGCGCCGGCCGACCTGGTGCAGGTGCTGACCGGCGAGGGCGGACTTCTCGAGGACCCCGGCAACGTACCCGGAGCGGTCGTCGACTGTTCCACAGTGGACGACGAGACCTCCGTAGGTATGCGCGCTGCCTGCGCCGAGCGCGGCGTCACCTTCCTCGCTGCGCCGGTCAGTGGCAACGCCAAGGTCGTCAAGGCGGGCATGCTCACCCTTGTCGTTTCCGGCCCCGAGGAGACCTGGCTCAAGGTTGCGCCGCTGCTCGACCACCTCGGTCAAGGCGCGACATACGTCGGCGACGGCGACGTCGCCCGCCTCGCGAAGATCTGCCACAACGTCATGCTCGGTGTTGTGACGCAATGCCTGGCCGAGATCACGGTGCTGGCGCAGAAGGGGGGCATGTCTCGCGCGGCATTCCTCGACTTCCTCAACTCGTCCGTGATGGGCTCGACGTTCACGCGCTACAAGTCTCCGGCGCTCGTGCACCTCGACTACACGCCCACGTTCACGCCCCTGCTGCTGCGCAAGGACTTCGACCTCGGCTTCGCAGCGGCACACGACCTCGACGTACCTATGCCGGTCGCAGCCGCCGCGGCGGCCGCCGTGCAGGCGAGCGTCAGCAGTGGTCGGGTGGACGAGGACTTCGCGATCCTGCTCGACCTGCAGGCCCGCAACTCCGGACTGGAGCTCAAACCGGAGGACGTCGAGGTGGACGACGGGCTGTCGGGGGGCCCGGAGGAGACCCAGCAATGACCCGGCCGCTGCCGGCGCCCGGACACATGGGGGTCGACTACGAAGAGCGGGTCGACTTCGCCCGGTTGCGCGACTACCGCCTCGGTCGAGTACGGACGGCGCTTCAGCGCAGCGAGTGCGGCGCGTTGCTGCTCTTCGACTTCTACAACATCCGGTACACCACGCACACCTGGATCGGCGGCGCGCTCGGCGACAAGATGATTCGCTACGCGTTGCTGGCGGGCGACAAGGATCCGGTCCTCTGGGACTTCGGGTCCGCAGTCAAGCACCACAAGATGTACTCCACGTGGGTACCGGAGGAGAACTACCGCGCCGGGTTCCTCGGCTTCCGGGGCGCCGTCTCGCCCAGCGTCGGTTTGATGGAGTCGGCGGTCTCCGAGATCAAGTCACTGCTGGTCGAGGCGGGGGTCGCGGACCAACCGGTCGGAGTCGACATCGTCGAGCCGCCCTTTCTGTTCGAGATGCAGAGGCAGGGCTTGCAGGTCATCGACGCCCAGCAGCTCATGCTCGACGCGCGAGTGATCAAGTCGACCGACGAGATCACCCTGCTCACCCAGGC
>JAWWPH010000031.1:0-2706 GCA_033850875.1 Nocardioidaceae bacterium
CGAGCCCCTGCATCATGTACATCGGCTTGTGCCGTCCGGACAGGTACGACGCACGTCCGTGCAGCTGGTCGGGGAAGAGGTTGCGCATGCTCGAGTGGGAGTCGTTGACGAGGAACTCGGTCGCACCAGCGTCCAGCGCCCCGTCGATCGCCGCGTTGACCTCCTCGAGCAGCAGCCGCCGGTAGACGTCGTACTCGGGCTCTCCCGGCAGGCACTGAGCCCAGTCGACCACGCCGGCGGTGCCCTCCATGTCGGTGGAGACGAAGACCTTCATGCCCTACTCCTTGTCGAGCCCGAAGAACGGCCGGCAGGGCTCGAACCCCTCAATGCGGACTCCGTCAGACAGCCGGGACGCCTCCCAGTCGTCGCGCGGGAGCCGCAGGTGCACGAGATCGTCGGCGCCGTCGCCGCGCCGCTCCCGCTGGAGCCCGTTGGGCGTGTAGCCGAGCGAGCGTGACACCCCGAGGGACGCGGCGTTGTCCGGCCAGGCCGACGAGATCGCGTACTCGGCTGCGAGCGGCCCGAAGGCGAGCGCGAGAACGGCCCGCCGCATGCGTTTGCCGACGCCTTGTCCGCGTGCCTTGGGTACCAGGAACGACGCGCTGTCCACCGTCCGCAGAGTCGGGAAGCTCTTCCCCTCGAGCTCCTGGGCACCGAGGAGCTCGTCGCCTCGGCGCACGGTGAAGTTGAGGCGCCACTCGTCGGGCGTCCAGGTGCCCATCGCGCGCCAGTACTCCTGGTGGAGCTGGGCCCCGCGGCCTTGTCGTGGGTCGACGTCGTAGCGAATGGCGTCCGGGTTGAGCTCGACGTCGTCGGGCAGCACGGCGGCGAGCTCGTCGAGGTGGGCCTCGTTGAAGGGGCTCAGCGTCAGGTCGTCGACGAACAGACGGATGCCGAAGATCGGCCACCAGCGCGTACCCACCTCAACCACACATCCGCAGCGCGAGCAGCGCGTACACACGGGCGCACGCGAAGACGTCCGCCAGCTCGACGTGCTCGTCGGTCGCATGTGCGTAGCGGACGTCGCCGGGACCGTACTGGAGCATGGGCACGCCGGCACCGGCGTAGAGCCGCAGGTCGGAGCCGTACGGCCCTCCAACAGTCGAAGGAGCGGACCCACGCACCACGGTCACCGCCGCGCTGACGTCGTGGAGCAGCCGGTGTCCGGCGGGAAGTGCTCCGGGGCCGAACATGCCACCGGGCCAGGCCACCCGTACCGGGTGGTCGCGCAGCCAGGGGTCGCCTGCCGCCGCTTCGCCCACTGCGGCCTCGAAGGCGGCGATCGCCGCCGGGATCGTCTCGTCGACGCGGACCCCGTAACGGCCCTCGGCGACGAGCCGGTCGGGAACGGTGCTCGCCCATTCGCCCGCCCGCACCACGCCTATCGACAGGGGCCAGGCGATCTCGAGGTGCCCGAAGAGGTCGGGGACCTCGGCGTTGCGGCGCTGCTCGAGCCGCCGCAGGGCCTCGGTGATGACCGGGAGCTTCTCGACGGCGCTCACCCCGCGGTAGCGGGCTGAGCCATGGGTCGCCAAGCCGGTGATCTCCAGCCGGAACGTCAGCGAGCCGGCGTTCGCGGGAATCATCGCCTGCGAGGTGGGCTCGGCGCTGACGCACGCCAGCGCCGTGTGTCCGCGGCGCAGGGTGGCGTACGCACCGATCCCCCCGTCCTCCTCCCCGCTGACGCAATGCACAGCGAGCGGGCGGCGCAGGGGTGCGTCGACGCGCCGTAGCGCGGCGGCCGCTCCGACCACGGCGGCCACCCCCGCCTTCATGTCGCAGGTACCCCGCCCCCATGCCGTGCCGTTGACCACCCGCATGCTGAACGGGTCCCGGCCCGGCCAGTGGTCCAGCTCTCCGGGTGGGACCACGTCGGTGTGCCCGTACAGCGCCAGCGCTGGGGTCGTGCCGTCGGCACCGAGAACACCGACGCAGCCGATCGCGGTGCCGCGCTCCACCTCCATGCCGGGGAAGTCGGCCTGACGCCGTAGGTCCTCGACGTCGATGTCCCAGCAATCGACCTCGAGTTTGAGATCGGCCAGCCGCTCGGCGCACCACCGCTGGGCGTCGAGCTCCGCATCCGTACCGTCCAGCGACGCGATCGCGACCAGCTCGGCCAGATCCCTGGTCAGCTCAGCGTCGTCGACCGCATCGACGACCGCGCGCTCGAGCGCTGTGAGTTCCGGCATTCCCGCACTATCGCAGAAGACGAGGACGGGCCGGCCGGTGGCCGTGTATCAGAACGACACCGTGTGCACTCCTGAAGAGGCAACCACGCACGCTTGGAGGTGCCCTTTGAACAGATGGATCAAGACCCTCACCGCGGCGACTGCGGCTCTCGCAACGGCGGTCGTCTCAGCCCCAGCCGGTCTCGCCCAACCGGCGGCGGACAGCGGCTCGGCGGTCGTGCGGCACGTGGCGGCTCCAGGCCGGATCGTCAACCTGCGCGTCGGCGAGCACACGCACTTCGACCGGGTTGTCGTCGACGTACGGGGAGGCGTGCCCGGCTACACGCTCCGCTACGTGCACCGCCTGCGGTACGACGGCTCCGGTGAGCGTGTACCGCTGCACGGGCGCCGCTTCCTCGCCCTCTCGTTGACTCCGGCCACGGCACATCGGGCAGACGGCACGTCGGTCTACAGAGGCCCACAGCTGCAGCAGTACTCCATGCCGGTGCTGCGCGGAGTCGCGTTCACGGGTGACTTC
>JAWWPH010000033.1:0-11626 GCA_033850875.1 Nocardioidaceae bacterium
GGCCGACTCGAAGCCGACCGACAGGCCCGACAGGATGACGGTCGCTGCGCCGGTGAGCGACGTCTTTCCGACGTCCTTCACCGGGCGGTGCTCGGTGCCGGTGAAGTATCCGGTGAGCGCCAGGATCAGCGCGGCGAGCGCGATCCCGATCAGGACAGCGACAAGGGCGATCACCCGGGGGTCACCGCTGAGGGTCGTCGTGCGGATAACGGGGAAGTCGCGCGTCACCGCCTGCTCGAGAACTGACTCGCCGCCGGTGGCCCCCGTGAGTCCTGCGAAGCTGCTGGGCAGGTACACGTAGGCGGCGATCGCGCACAGTACGGCCGACACGCCGGCCGAGATGTAGAAGGACCGGTTGATGGTGGTCAGGCCGCCCTCGTTGGGTGACGGCCGGGTGATGTAGACGCCGAGGATGGCCGTCAGAGCGCCGATTGCGGGCACGATGAGGGGGAAGACGAGACCTTCGGCGCCGAAGGCGACCTTGCCGAGGATCAGGGCGGCCACGAGCGTGACGGCGTACGACTCGAAGAGGTCCGCGGCCATACCTGCGCAGTCACCGACGTTGTCGCCCACGTTGTCCGCGATCGTGGCTGCGTTGCGCGGGTCGTCCTCCGGGATGTTCTGCTCCACCTTGCCGACCAGGTCGGCACCGACGTCGGCGGCCTTGGTGAAGATGCCGCCGCCGACACGCATGAACATGGCGAGCAGCGCCGCGCCGAACCCGAAGCCCTCCAGCACCGAAGGGGCGTTGCTCTTGTACAGCAGGACGACGGCCGAAGCACCGAGCAGGCCGAGCCCCACGGTGGCCATGCCGACAGCCCCGCCAGTGCGGAAGGCGACGCGCATGGCGGGGTCGCGGCCCTCGTTCTGCGCGGCGGCGGCCACCCGGACGTTGGCCTTCACGGCCAGCGACATGCCGGAGTACCCGATGGCGGCGGAGAACCCGGCACCGATGAGGAAGAACACCGAGCGACCGATCCGGATGGAGGCGTCACCCGGCAGGACGAAGAGCAGCAGGAAAGCGAGCACCGCGAAGACGGCCAGGGTCTTGAACTGACGGGTCAGATACGCCTGGGCGCCCTCCTCGACCGCCTGACCGATGGTCTGCATGTTGGGTGTGCCCTCGGGCGCGCCCAGGACCTCCTGGCGGAACAGGACTGCCATCGCCAGCGCCACGATGGCGATGAGCGCGACGATGATCACGACAGTCGTGTTGCCCCCGGACAGGGACACCTCCGCACCGGCGGCGAGGGTGATCTCTGACATCAATACCTCCACTGAGCGACGCTGCTCATCTGTCGTTGCGGTCACCCGGTTCGGGCCCTACGGCCTGCGTGGGCGCTGAGACTCCCGGTCGAACCCGCCGGAGTCTAGCGATAATCGCGCTCAACCCCGAAACGTGCCCCGAGGGGAGCCTGTCACACGTCGGCTGCGGAGGCGTCCTCGACAGACGGATAGATGGTGAACACCTTCGCCAGGCCCGTGATGCGGAAGATTTTCAGCAGACGCTCCCTGGTGCACACGAGACGGAGCGACCCCTGGTGCTCACGGACCCGCTTGAGGGCACCGACGAGGACGCCGAGGCCGGTCGAGTCGAGGAATTCGACGCCCTCCAGGTCGACGATCAGGTCATGGCTGCCGCTGTCGATCAGCGCCACCAGACGCTCACGGAGCCTGGGGGCGGTGTAGACGTCGATCTCGCCACCGACGGCGACAAGGGTCCGGTCGCCGACCATGCTGGTGTCAACCGACAGATCCACACCGACTCCTCGTGGGGCACCACTCGGCCCTCGCGGCCGGACGTCCATAGAAGCGCACGCGAGGCGTCGCGTAAAGGTCGGTGCCCGATGGGACAATCGGGAACTATGGAAAGGACTCGGCGGGCCTTCGACCCCGAGGCAGCGGCCCTGCGTCTCGCCGCGCCCTCGACGCGCCGAGACCGCCTGATGCACCTGGAGCTACGGCCCGGCCGGGACGCCGCCGTCGTGCCCTGGCCCGACTGGGTGCATCCCTCGGTCGTCGACGCGGCGGTCGCCCGGGGCGTGGTCGCGCTCTGGAGCCACCAGGCCGAGGCGGCGACGCTCGCGTACTCGGGCCGCCACACCGTCGTCGCCACCGGTACCGCGTCGGGGAAGTCGCTCGCCTATCTCCTGCCGGCCCTGTCGGCGATCGCCTCCAGCACGTCGACCCCCGGCGCCCGCGGCGACACCGTGCTGTACCTGTCCCCGACGAAGGCCCTGGCGCACGACCAGCACGTCGCGATGTCGTCGTTGGCGGTGCCTGGGGTGCGTGCCACCACCTACGACGGCGACTCCTCGCGCGAGGAGCGCGACTGGACGCGCAGCCATGCGAACTACGTGCTCACCAATCCCGACATGCTCCACCGCTCGATGCTGCCGAGCCATGCCCGCTGGGCCCCCTTCTGGGGATCGCTGCGTTTCGTGGTGGTCGACGAGTGTCACCACTACCGCGGTGTCTTCGGAGCCCACGTCGCGCAGATTCTGCGGCGGCTGCGGCGCGTGGCCGCGCACTACGGGGCGGCGCCGACCTTTGTCCTCGCCTCGGCGACCGCCGCGAACCCCGACGTGAGCGCCTCCCGGCTCGTGGGGGCACCGGTCGTCCCCGTCGCCACGGACGGGTCCCCGCGGGGGCGTACCGTCGTCGCGCTCTGGGAGCCCCCGCTCACCTCTCTGGAGGGAGAGCACGGTGCGCCCGTCCGGCGGTCGGCCGCGGCGGAGACGGCCGATCTGCTCGCCGACCTGGTGGCGGACGGTGTCCGTACCCTGGCGTTCGTCCGCAGCCGCCGAGGCGCCGAGACCGTGTCGCTGCAGGCCCGCACGGCGCTAGCGGCCGTCGATGCCGCCCTTGCCGACAAGGTCGCGCCGTACCGCGGCGGCTACCTGCCAGAGGACCGCCGCGAGATCGAGCAGCGGCTGAAGTGCGGCGACCTGCTCGCGGTGTCGGCCACGAACGCCCTCGAGCTCGGGATCGACATCAGCGGCCTCGACGCGGTCGTGATGGCGGGGTTCCCCGGCACCCGGGCCTCGATGTGGCAGCAGATCGGCCGCTCCGGCCGGGACGGTCAGGGGGGCCTCGGGGTGCTTGTCGCCAGGGACGATCCGCTCGACACCTACCTCGTCACCCATCCCGACCAGCTGTTGGGGGCACCGGTCGAGGCGACGGTGTTCGACCCCGCCAACCCGTACGTCGTCGCGCCTCACCTCTGCGCCGCCGCCCAGGAGCTGCCGCTGGTCGAGGAGGACTTCGCGCTCTTCGACGGCGACGTCGCGGCGGTCGTCGACTCGCTCGAGCAGGCGGGCTACCTGCGCCGCCGATCCCGAGGCTGGTTCTGGACGAGGCGCGAGCGGGCCTGCGAGCTGGCCGACATCCGCTCGAGCGGTGGTAACCCGGTCCGGATCGTCGAGGACTCGACCGGCCGGCTGGTCGGGACGGTCGATGCGGCATCGGCGCACTCCTCGGTGCACTCCGGCGCGGTCTACGTGCACCTCGGCGAGACGTACCGGGTACGCAGCTTCGATGTCGACGAAGCCGTTGCGGTAGTAGAGGCGGCGCGCCCCGACTACTCGACGACCGCCCGGGAGATCACCGACATCCGGGTGGTCGAGGCGGACCTGAAGCAGTCGTGGGGGCAGGCCGGCCTGCACTTCGGTTCGGTCGAGGTCTCGTCGCAGGTGGTGTCGTACCTCAAACGCCGCGCCGTCACCGGAGAGGTGCTCGGCGAGGTCCCGCTCGACCTGCCGGCTCGCCACCTCGTCACGAAAGCCGTGTGGTGGACGCTGTCGCCGGAGCAGTTGGACGCGTCGGGCGTCCACCCGCGCGACCTACCAGGAGCCGCGCACGCGGCCGAGCACGCGTCCATCGGGCTGCTTCCGCTCTTCGCCACCTGCGACCGATGGGACATCGGCGGAGTGTCGACGGTTCTGCATGAGGACACCGGCCTGCTCACCGTGTTCGTCTACGACGGCCATCCGGGCGGCGCCGGCTTCGCGGAGCGCGGATTCGGCGCCGCGGGCCCGTGGCTGACCGCAACCCGGCAGGCCATCGTGGCGTGCCGGTGCGCTGACGGCTGCCCGTCGTGTGTGCAGTCCCCCAAGTGCGGCAACGGTAACAACCCTCTGGACAAGCGAGGCGCAGTGCTGCTCCTCGATGTGCTGCTCGAGCACCAGCCCTGACCTCACGGCCGCCTGGTAGCGAGCGAGGGTCCGGTGACCGTTCTCGTGGGAGAATAGGTCCATGATCGGGTTGGGCATCTTCATTCTGCTCGTGGTCGGCCTCGCCTCCCTGGCCGTGGTGTTCGGGGGCGGACAGGCGGTTCACATCGACATGCATTGGTTCAACATCAATACGTCGGTCACCGTCGTCTTCCTCTCAGGCGCCGTCGCCCTCGCCCTGGTCGTCTTCGGTCTGTCACTGCTCTATGAGGGTCTCAAGCGCGGCCACCGCCGGCGCAAGGAGACCAAGGAACTGCGCAAGCGCGTCACCGCGAGCCAAACGGCTCCTGCGGTGTCGGGTCCCCCGGCGACCGGCAGCGCCGGCTCGGCCCCGAGCGGCGGCTCATCGCAGGCGGCCGCGACGCCTGCGGGTCCCGACGACCACTTCGACACGGCGCCACGCGAGCGTTGAGGCGGCGCTGCGTCGGCGCTCTTCGCCCGTGCCGCTCACGGCCCCGCCCGAGCAGTGGACGTCAGGCTCCCGCGCACCCCAAAGGGTAGGGAGACCGTGCGGGCGACGGTGACGACGACATCGTCACCCTCGACCCGACAGTGAGCGATTCCGGCCGCGTTGTCGCGGGCGATCTCGGCGGCCGCACCGCAGGCGTCCCTGCCACGCTGCAGCTCAGCCGCAGCCGACAGCACCGACAGGTCCGCGGCGGCATCGAGCCGGTGCTGAGCAGCGACAACCGCCGCGACCACGACACCGACCCAGCCGATCGTGAGACACACGACGATCCAGGCGATCGCCCAGACGGTGGCCACTCCCTCCTCGCGCGGCCGGCGGACGTCAGCGTGGCAGGTCGCCATCGGGCTCGACCTCCACGGTGGAGCGCGACTCGACGTCGACCGACGGCAGCGGGACCACGAGCCAGCTCGGAGGCGAGACGTGCGCAGACACGGTCGCGGTGACGGTGCCGGCCGACTCGGTGAAAGCCACTCGTGCCCCTGCGGGCGCGCTGCGTGCGGCCGCGCTGAGGGCAGCTGCGCGGTCGTCGCCTCGAGCGAGCGCTCGCGCCGCGTCCCGCGCGGCATCGACGGCACGGATCTGGGCGATGCCGAGGCTCAGCATCCAGAGCAGGACGAGGCCGAAGGCGGCGATCAGCGGCAGCACGAGCGCCGCCTCGGCTGTCACCATGCCGCGCTGGTCGCGGAAGGTGGGCATCGGGTTTCCTTTCGAGGCAACGTTTCGGGTCGGCTGGTCGAGCTGAGAGGCCGAGGGCAGGTCCGGGACCAGCCCGCGGCCGTCTTTCAGAAGGGCAGCAGCGAGGTGATCTTAGAGAGCAATCCCTCGAGGAGGCTCTGCCCGAAGCTCGATGTGAGCAGCTTGAAGAGCAACCCGGCGAAGCTGCAGGCGGACACGGTGCCCACGGCGTACTCCGCTGTGGTCATTCCGTGCTCCGCCCACGAGCTCCGCCGGGCGATGACGGCGGTGTCGGTCAGATATGACATGACGTGTCCTTTCGCTGCCCTGGAACCGGTCCAAGGGCTCGAGCTGGTTGGTCCCTCCAGCGTGTTGGCGGGCGAGGCGTCCAGCCAGCAGGGATTCGCTCGCTGTTGACGGCCGGCGTCAGCCCGTTCGGCTGGGGACAATCCATTGGCGTGTGTCGCGCGGGCCGGAAAGGGTGCTACAGCACGAGCCGGGAGAAGGCGCCAGCGATCGTCGGCACGATGCCTATGAGCATGAAGGCGGGTAGGAAGCATGCGGCGAGCGGCCCGGCGGCCTTGACGCCGACGTTGCGGGCGCGGAGCTGGGTCTGGGTTCGGCGCTCGCGCCGCCGGTCCTCGGCCAGCCTCGTCAGGGCGTCGCCGAGGGGAGCCCCCGACGCGAGCGTGCGTGCCAGCGTCCGCGCGAGGGGCGCGAGCTGCGCATCGGCCGTCGCCCGTCGCCATTCGGTCAGCGGGTCGGCACCCAGTGCCAGCCTCGTCGTCACGGTGTCGAGCCGAGAGCCGAGTGGTCCCCCGACAGCGCGTGACACCAGTCGCAGCCCGTCGTCAACGGGTCGACCCACGAAGACGCAGGCGGCCAGCAGCTCCGCGGCGAGGGGCAGGTCGCGGGCGATCGCTTCGCGATCGCGGGCCTGGCTGGGCGACTCGAGCCGGCCGAGCCACCAGCTCAGTGCCACGCCCGCGGGTACGCCGCAGACCACGAGCAGCGAGCCGCCCAGCAGCCACGCTCCCGCGGTGCAGACAGTTACGCACAGAGCCAGCCGGCGCCCGGGTGCCTCGATGAGGGAACGAGGAGCCTCCGCCGAGGGGGCGGAGCCTGGTCCCGCCGGCCCGTCGGCGGACCCGGCCGCCGGCCGCAGGCGGGAGGCAGGCAATGCCGCACGGTCGGCGAGGCACCACACGAGGGCGAAGGTGGCACAGGCGCAGATCCCGAGCACTACAGCTCCGCCGATGACGCGAGCCGCTCCACCCACAGCACGCCGACCGACACCAGCACCAGCCCGCTTCCGAGGCATGCCACGCCCGCCCCGGTCGACACGAGGAAGCCGACGGGTCGCGCTCCCATGGACGAGCCGAGTGCCAGCCCGAACACAGGCAAGATGGCAAGCAGCTTCGCGGTTGCACGTACCGGGCCGAGGCAGGCTACGACCTCCGCCCGCGCGTCCTCGTCGCTTCGCAAGCCTGCCGCGATCCGTTCGAGCACTCCGGCAAGAGCGGCCCCTGCGCTGCCCGCGACCTCCCAACCGGCGGCGATGGCGCCCAGTCCCTCGGCGCCCGGCTCCCGGGAGGCTCGGCGCAGCGCGGCGACGACGTCACTGCCGAGCCGGGAGGCCGCGACGACGGGTGCCCACTCCGGGTACGCGTCACACGCCCGCTCGAGGGCGGACGCGGCCGGCAGACCGCTTCGAAGCTCGGCCGACAGCGCGTCGCACATCTCGATCACCGCCAGCTGGCGGAGGTGTCGCCGACGCCGGGCCAGCTGGGCCGACACGAGGCTGCGTGCGGCCAGGCCCAGCACCGCCAGCCCGCAGAGCAGGACGATGTCGAGCGGAGTCCCTCCCCCGACCATCCAACCGGCGCAGACGAGCACCCCGCCGGCCCGGACGGCGGCAGCGGACGGCCGCCGTCCGCCGATCCACGGCCCGTCACGGACTGCTACGCGGTGCACCCCGCCAGGCGACGTCGCCGTCAGTACCGCGCCTCCCGTCGCCACCACGGAGACGGCCGCCCAGATGGTCACGGCTCCGCCCCGACGAGCAGCGACTCGAGCAGCGCCCCCGCGGGCCCGACCGACGCAGACCCGTCCCGAGCGAAGCGGACCGCAGGCTCAGCCTCTACCAATCCTCCGGGCCGCCTGAGCAGTGCGGCGATCTCGGCGACCCGCCGTCGGCCGTCGGTGTCACGACGCAGATGCACCACCAGCTGGATGCCGGCCGCAAGCTGGGCGTGGACGGCGTCGCGACCGAGACCCGCCGCGACGGCCAGCGCCTCCACCCGAGCGGGCACGTCGCCCGTGCTGTTCGCGTGCAGGGTTCCGCACCCTCCCTCGTGGCCGGTATTGAGGGCCGCGAGCAGATCGACGACCTCCGCCCCGCGCACCTCGCCAACGACGAGGCGGTCCGGGCGCATGCGCAGTGCCTGGCGCACCAAGTCCCTTACGGTGATCTCGCCGACGCCTTCGACATTGGGCTGCCGCGCTTCCAGGGACACGACGTGGCCGTGGCTCGGTTGCAGCTCCGCGGAGTCTTCGACCACGACGATGCGCTCGCGCTCACTCACATAGGACAGCAGTGCGGCCAGGAGGGTCGTCTTACCGCTGCCCGTGCCGCCGGAGACCAGAAACGCCACCTTGGCGCGGACCAGGTCCAGGAGCAGCCGTGCGCCGCGCTCGGACGTCGTACCGGCCGCCACGAGGTCGTCGAGAGTCATGACCCGGCGGGCCGGGACACGCAGGGACAGGCACGTGCCGGGTCGAGCCACCGGCGCCAGCACCGCATGGAAGCGGCTGCCGTCCCGCAGCCGTACGTCGACGTACGGGGCGGCATCGTCCAGGCGCCGCCCCGCCGACGATGCCAACCGTTGCGCGAGGCGGCGGACGGCCGCGTCGTCGGAGAACTCGACCGACGTACGTTCGAGCCCGGCGCCGCGGTCGACGTACACCTCTCGCGAACCGTTGACGAGGACGTCGGTCACCCCGTCGAGCCGCAGCAGCTCGTCGAGTGGCCCGGCGCCGCCGATGTCGCGGCGCAGCGCGTCGACGACCTCCAGGACCGACGAGTCGCCGACGAGCCGACCCTCCGTGCGCAGGATCTCCGCCACCCGCGCCGGGGACACGGCACCGCCGTCGTCCGCCAGCTTGACGCGGACCCGATCGAGCAGGCGGGCGTCGACGTCACTCACGCGCGCCCGCCGAGCGAGCCCGGACCCGACGTCGCGGCACGCCCAGGTCGTCGAGCAGCACCGAGCAGACCGATGCCAGCCGGCCATGCGCCGGCGGCCCCAGGCCCTCCTCGACAGAGCGGGACACCGACCGCCGGGTCGGCACGACCGCTGCCAGTGGAAGGCCCAGAGACGACGCGACGAGCTCCGGTGCCAGCGGGTGTCCCCGGAGCCGGCGCACCAGCAGCCTGAGGTCACCGCAGACCGCCGCCAGCGATCCGAGCAGGCGACCCCCGGCGGCCGCAGAGCCGACGTCGGAGCACGCCACCACGAGAACGGTGTCAGCCCGAGAGGCCGCCACGGCTGCCGGACCGTCGAGGTGTCGTGGCAGGTCCACGATCACGACGTCGGAGCCGCGCTGGCCGGCTGACAGCATCGCCGACACCGAGGCGTGCTGCAGCGCCGCCGGCTCACTCTGGCGCCACGACAAGACAGCCAGCCCGTCGCGAGAGGGGAGCGCGGCGCGCAAGGCCGCGGCACCTACCCGCCCCTGGGTAGAGGCGACATCGGGCCAGCGCAGCCCGGGCTCGGACTCGCAGCCCACGACCAGCTCGAGACTCCCACCCAGAGCATCGGCGTCCATCAGAAGAGCACGAACGCCGCCCCGAGCGGCCGTCAGGCCCAGCGCGGCCGCCACGGTGGACGCCCCGGCACCGCCCCTGGCCCCGATGACACCGATCGTCGTCGCCAGGTCGAGGCCGCCGTCGACCGTGTCCGCCAGCCGGTCGACGAGCGCTGCCTCCTCTTCGGGTACGACGACGACATGGTCGGCCCGCACCGCGACCGCATCGCGCCACAGGCCAGCGGACTCCGGCGCGTGCGCCACCAGGCTCACCTCGGCCCGCCGCGGCAGTGCCAGCGCCGACACCTCGGCGGCGCAGTCGGCACCCACGAGCACACAGGGTGCGACAAGCCAGTCGCGGCGAGCCAGCCCGACGACGTCGACGACGTCGGGGGTCACGGCCGCCGCCGCGCACAACCGGAGCAGCTCGTCTCGAAGCTCCGGGTCACGGGTCACCAGAAGCGGCCGCGCGGCCGCCGATGTGCTCATCGAGCCAGCGTCACGCACGACGGGGACCGGCCGGGTGGTCCGTATGGAGGCTGTGGACGAACCGGCCGCCTGGAGCTCCTGTGGACGAAGCAGACGACGTGCGCCGGCTCGGAAAGGCACAAAGCCGCAGGCAGGCGCCGTATCCTCGTAACCAGAAGGTGAAGGAGGTGCTCCCGGTGTCCGTCACCGTGGGAAGGCCGGCAGCCTTCTTCGACCTCGACAAGACGATCATCGCCAAGTCCAGCACCCTGGCCTTCAGCCGCTCCTTCTACGAGGGTGGACTGATCAGCCGGGCATCGGTGCTCCGCAGCGCGTACGCACAGTTCGTCTTCCTCGCCGGAGGCGCCGACCACGACCAGATGGAGCGGATGCGCCGGTACCTCTCCGAGCAGGCGACGGGCTGGGACGTGCAGACGGTCAAACGGATCGTCGCCGAGACACTGCACCACATCGTCGACCCGCTCGTGTACGACGAGGCGGTGAGCCTGATCACCGACCACCACGAGCGCGGCACCGACGTGGTGATCGTGTCGACGTCGGGCACCGAGGTCGTCGAGCCGATCGGGCAGATGCTGGGAGCGGACCACGTCATCGCGACCGCCATGGTGCAAGTGGACGGGCGCTACACCGGCGAGATCGAGTTCTATGCGTACGCCCAGAACAAGGCGGTCGCCATCCGGCGGCTGGCGCAGGAGCAGGGCTACGACCTCGACGCCTCCTACGCGTACAGCGACTCCGCCAGCGACATACCGATGCTCGAGGCGGTGGGGCACCCGTACGCCGTCAACCCCGACAAGACCCTGCGCCGGACAGCGGTCCAGCGGGGATGGCCGGTGCTGGAGTTCCACAAGCCGGTACGGCTGCGACGGAGGGTCCCGTTCGAGACGCGGCGCACGGTCGCGGCTGTCGCTCTGGGTGCCGGTGCGGCCGCTGCCGGGGCGGTCGTCCTGGCCTCGCGTCGCTCCCGGCGGGTCTGACCCGCCGCGCCGGGCAGGTCTTCCCAACGCTGCCCGAAGGGCGTAGAACTATCCCAACAACTTCAGACCGCACATGAGCCTGGTACCCACGCGGCGAACCACCCTTCCGACAGGGCAGTCCCCCCGGGATTCGTCTCAGGGCGACAAGATGAGATTGCACGCCTGGTAGCCCGCGCCTCATGTGCTAGCAGCGGCGCCCCCCACGGGGCGCCGCTCGCACGTACGGAGCGTCCCGACTGTTCCCCCCGTCGAGGAGTCAACTGCTTCCCTCCGAGGGTCACGTACATCCCTGTCGCTGTCGCCTTCGCCGAATCGACCGGACATTCCTGGCCCCTCGACCCGACATTCCCGCCCGCTCGACCGGACATTCCCGCCCGCTCGAACCGACATTCCCGCCCGCTCGACCCGATATTCCCGCCCACTCGACCGGGGGTCAGTGGAGGGGGCTGAGCTCCGCGGCGATGGTGTACGCCTCTGCACAGTGCAGCAGCCAGTCGCGGCGCCCGGCGACCGTTCCCGCCGCATACCGCTCGAGGCCGGGCCGGTACCCGTGCGTCAGCGTCAGGTGGCCCGCCTCGGGGACCAGGACCGAAGTGGGGTCGACCCCTCGCGCGACCAGGACGAGCCGCTCCAGTGCCCGCGCCACGAGGCCGTTGCCGGACCGGAACGGACGGTATGCCGCGACCTCCGCGTGCGCGACCGCCGCAAGCGCCATCGCCGGGACATGCGCCGACGCCAGCAGCGCCACCGACAGCGCCTGCAGGCGCTGCGCGGAGCCGTCGGTGTCTCGCGGCCTGCCTAGCTGGTCCGGCTCGACCGAGCCCTGTGCCGCGAGAGTGTGCAGCCGGGCGAATGCCTGCAGCGGCGAGCGCCCGACCACCGGCACCAGCGCGAGCAGACCGGCGTTCAGCCGTGCCGCCGACGTCGCCGGCTCGTCACCCTGGCCGCGCCGCAGCTGCTCCTGGTCCGTGCCGCTG
>JAWWPH010000069.1:0-3462 GCA_033850875.1 Nocardioidaceae bacterium
GGCGCCTCTCGCCCCATCATTTACCGCTCCCGTCGTTGCGGAAGACGCTTGCGTCCCGTCGCGGAGGACCGTCACGACAGTCGATGCCGGGTTTCAACAGAGGTACAGCTACTGCTCGTGGTCCTCCGATCACTGAAGCACCATTGACAGTCCGGAGGTTACGGAGGACGGTCGGACCACGGTTTGCTGGCACGGCATCGGCCCGGCCTGAGCCCGGTGTCTACGGCAGGCCACCGTGCGCAATGGTGCGCGCCGGAGAGTGGAGAGCTGATGAAAAGGACGATCGTCATTATGGGCGCGGCCGCTGCCGTCACGTTGGGCATGTCCACAACGGGAGGACCGGTCGTGGCTGCTGGTACCCCGACGTGGACGTTCCAGCCGGTGATCACCCACTTGAACGAGCCGAGAGGGCTGTCGTTCGACGGCGGGGGAAACCTCTATGTCGCCGAAGCAGGCAAGCCGGGCAGCGGCACCGCCGGGATGACCCGTACGGGCGCCGTCGACAGGTTCCGTTGGGCCGGTGGCGCGCTGGCCGCGGTCTGGTCAACTCACTTCACATCGATCTTCTCCCCTGGCGAAGGTGGCGGTACCGACGTGCTGGGGCCGGCAGCGGTCACGGCGACAGGGGCGAGCTGCCACGGGCATGAGGGCCAAAGCGGCGGGATGCGAGGCGAGCACGGGGGTTGCCAGGTGGAGGCGATCCTGAGCGAGTCGCACCGTGGCATCAAGGCCGCCACCGGCCTGAGCGTTCCGCAGATCGGCCACCTCTACGGGCTGAACCGGTCGAATGGTAGGGCCAAGTCACTCAGCGACGTCGGGGACCAGAACTACGCGTGGACCGCTGAGCACGTCAACCTGTTCCCCGATGACTTCCCGGACTCGAACCCGTACGCGGTGCTCAGGATCAGGACCAACGATCGAGACCGCGGGCATCACCATCGCGCTGCGTCGCGGACGTTCGTCGCGGACGCGGGCGCAAACACGATCAGTGAGATCCTGCGCAACGGGCGGTCCCGGGTCATCGCCTACATTCCGAACGAGACCTCGGGTGCAATGCGCGACGCCACTCCGACCTGTATCGCCGAAGGACCGGACGGGGCACTGTACGTCGGTGCTCTCGACTTGGTGTCCAACTTCGCCGCCGGTTCCGGCCAATCCAACGTCTGGCGTGTGGACCCCAACTCGACGAACTGGCGACACAACGCTTCCCTCTGGGCGACCGGGTACACGACGATCAACGGCTGCACCTTCGACCGCCACAACAACTTCTGGGCCTCGGAGCTGTTCTACCCCAACGCTTCCGGCCCTCCCGGTGACCTTGCCGTGGCTCCGTTCCGGCACCCGAGCGTGATCACGCACGTCGGCGGCGGAGCACTGCCGTTGCCTGGAGGCATCGACCAGGGGCCGGACGGTGCCATGTATGTGAGCGTGGGGGCCGCAGACTCGACACCGGAGTCCGGTGCCGTCGTGAGGGTTGCCCGTCGATAGCGCCAACCGACGTGGGCAGGGGCTTCGTCGCAGACGTCCCTGCCCGCGCTCACGAGGTACCGCATAGGTGCCCAGCGCGTTGCCGCGCTATCGATCACGACGCCGAGCTGTCTGCCGACCACGAGGTGAAGTAGACCGCTGCCGCAGCATCGGAGCGCCCCCAGCCCGTCGCCGAATGGGGGCATCTACGTCGAGCCGCCAGGCTCGCCGGATGGCCCGGCAACTTCTGACAGTGCTGACAGCCCGACGGCTACCGTGTCCAGCTCGTTCGAGGCCCGGCCAGACGTCTCGACGGCAAGTCAGCGGACGACCTGCCGAGACTTACAACGTCAACCGTCGCGACATACGTCGAAAGACATTCAGTTCGCCGCCACGGCCGCGTTCATGCCCGCGGCCGTACGGCTGGGGACGATACTTCTGGGTAGACAAGGTCGGACGTTTCACCTGCGTCAGCGAACTCGCGACGAGCGATCAGCCACCCGTATTGCAGTACGGCGCCTCGAAGAAACTCGGCCATATTGAATGCACCAGTCGTAGGACCGGAATGGTTTGCTCGAACGTGAACACGGGTCACGGCTACAAACTCACACAAGACGCCGTCAAATTCTTCTGACGACTGACCAAAGAGCCTCAACTCGAGGCTGATCAGTGCCCAGTGCTGGCAGCCGTCGCGTTGTGGGGCGGCGGCCGACGGTCCGGACGACCGGCACCGCCGCACTCGGGGGCCGTCTATTGACTGCGTTCGCACCGACAGACGGTGACTTTCTGCCGGGCCCGTGGTCAGTACCACCGAGCGCACGGTTGTCGGCCGCCTTGTCTAGAGTCTGCTGCGAGCGGCAGGGAGCAGCTCGGTCGTACCAGGAGGTCCACAGCCATGACAGAACAGACGGTCGTCGCAGACTTCGCCGACCTCAACGACCAGTTCCGTCCCGAGCTGCTCGCCCACTGCTACCGCATGCTCGGCTCGGTCCACGATGCCGAGGACCTCGTGCAGGAGACCTACCTGCGGGCGTGGCGCTCCTTCGACCGCTTCGAGGGTCGCTCCTCTCTGCGGACCTGGCTGTACCGTATCGCGACCAACGTCTGCCTGACGGCCCTCGAGAGCCGCGGACGACGCCCGCTGCCCACCGACTTCGGGTCGGTCAGCGACCCGAGCGCACCGCTCGTCCAGCAGCCGGAGCTCCCCTGGCTGGAGCCCGTGCCGGACGCCGCCGTGGCCGGCGAGAGCTCCGATCCGGCCTCCATCGTGGCGTCGAGGCAAAGCATCCGGCTCGCCTTCATCGCGGCGCTTCAGCATCTGCCAGCCCGGCAACGCGCCGTGCTCCTCCTGCGTGACGTGCTGAAGTGGAGGGCCGCCGAGGTCGCGGAGCTCCTCGACACCACCACCACGGCCGTCAACAGCATGCTGCAGCGAGCCCGCGCCCAGATCGAAGAGGTCGCGCCCTCGCAGGACGGCGTCGTCGAGCCGTCCAACCCGGCGGACCGCGAGCTGCTCGAGCGCTATGTGAGCGCCTTCGAGAGCTACGACATGGACGCCATCGTCTCCCTCTTCGCCGAGGACGCCGTCTGGGAGATGCCGCCCTACACCGGCTGGTACCAGGGCCCGGAGGACATCGGACGTCTCATCGCCGGCAACTGCCCCGCCAGCGGGGCAGAGGACATGAGGCTGGTGCCGACGTCGGCGAACGGCGGGCCGGCCTTCGCCGTGTACATGCGCGACGACGACGGAGTGCACCGAGCCTTCCAGCTGCACACACTGACCCTCGGCAAGGACAAGGTCACGCACGTCACGAGCTTCTTCGACGTGAGCCTGTTCCCGTTCTTCGGGCTCCCCGAGGTGCTGCCCGCGAAGCGCCCGCCGGGCTGACTCTGCCGTCATGTCGTCTGCAGAGCGCGCCTCGCCCGGCCTGACCTCAGGAGTGGATCTCCTCGAGCAGGCCATCGGCTACACGCTCGGCACGCTCCGCTACGCCA
>JAWWPH010000141.1:0-3398 GCA_033850875.1 Nocardioidaceae bacterium
CCGAGCGGCCACCCGGACAGGATGTTGAGCGCCTCCCCGACCGTTGTTCCACCGGACGACGGCGGCGCCATGCCGTACACGTCGAGCCCGCGATAGCGGACGTGGGTGGGCCGCCGGTTCTTCGCGACGTAGCGGCCGACGTCACCGGCGCGCATGATGCCGTGGATCGAGCGGAAGCCGTGCGGCGCGGCGGCGGCGACCGGTGGGTGGCGGACGGTGCGCGCGATAGCACTGCCGAGCGGTCCGCCGTAGAGGTACCCGGGGCCGTGCGCCGCGATCTTCGCGTAGGTCCTGGCGAGGTCGGGGTTACGGAACCTCGTGCCGACGGGCAGCGCCTTGCCATGGGCCGTCAGGAAGAGCCGGCGGCTGGGGCCAAAGGCACGCAGGTCGGCGAGGGACTCGAGGGTCCTGTCGTGGAACGAATGGGTCACGCGGAAGCCGCGCCGCGCCAGCCGGATCGCCGGCCGAAGGTTGCGTGCCAGCGAGTGTCGGCCGTACGCGCGGGTCGCCTTGGCCCATTGGGCGACCATGCCCGGAACGCCCACACTGATACCGGAGTGCCGGGCCAGCTCGAAGTCGAGCGGCTTTCCGGCCTTGTCGGTGAACAGGTGCGGTGTACACCGGCGCGGGCACATCTCGCGGCCGTCGATCGTCACCACCCGGTGGCTCCTGGCCAGGTAGATGACCATGAAACCGCCACCGCCGGGTCCGGCGACGTACGGGTCGTCGACGCCGAGTGCAGCAGCGGTGGCGACCGCGGCGTCGATGGCGTTGCCGCCGTGCTTCAGCACCGTCAGTCCCGCCCGCGAGGCACCCGTGGTCTCCGAGGCGACGGCACCGCCCCTGCCGACCGCGACGGCGTGCTTGGCGGTGGCGCCCGGTCCGCTGGCGGTCGCGGGAGCGGTAGCGGTGCCGGAGCCGCCGGGTCCGGTGGCGACGCCGGTGGTCGGTGTCAGCAGCACAGTCGACGCGAGCAGTGCGGGTACGACGAGCAGGGTACGGCGTGAACGCATTGGCAACTTCCCCTCACGACAGCCCGGCGCCTCGCCGGGCACGTCAGAAGGTACCGCTGTGAGCGGGCTCGTGCAGGCGGGCAGGGCGTCACGTCCGGCGTGTCACACCTGTCATGACGCCGGCTCCACGTACAGCTGGCTCCGGCGCCTATGAACCCTTCGCGGCTCAGGCCCGTCCGGTGTCCGAGCACGACGCGCACACGCCGGAGAGCTCCACTGTGTGGCTGACCTCGCTGAAGCCGTGCTCGCCGGCGACCCGGTCGGCCCATGCCTCGACGGCGGGCCCGCTGACCTCGACGGCCCGGCCGCAGACCCGGCAGACGAGGTGGTGGTGGTGCTTGGACGAGCAGCGACGGTAGGACGCCTCGCCGCCGTCGCTGCGGATGACGTCCACCTCCTCGGCGTCGGCCATCAGCTGCAGGGACCTGTACACGGTGGCCAGTCCGACCTTCTCGCCGCGGTGGCGCAGCACGTCGTGCAGCTCCTGTGCGGTGCAGAAGCTGCTCGCCGAGTCGAGAGCGGCGAGGACCGCCTGTCGCTGCCGGGTGGTCTTCGCCATCACGCCGCCGCCACGTCCTCGAGGGTCGGCCGGGTGACCCAGCCGCGGCGTGCGCGCAGCCACCCGAGGACGCGGCACACGAGATAGATCACGAACGAGATCGTGGTGATGTACGGGCTGATCGGGATCGTCGTACCGATGGCGACGAAGATGCCGCCGACCGTGGCCGTGAGCGCGAAGACCACCGACAGCACGGGTACCCACAGCGGCGACGCCGTCACCTTCATCGCGGCGGCGGCCGGAACCAGGAGCAGGGCGAGGACGAGCAGGGCACCCACGATCTGGACCGAGACCGCGACCGCGCAGCCGAGCAGCACCATGAACAGTGGTCCGAGCAGCCGCACCGGCACGCCTCTCGCGGCAGCGACGTCCTCGTCGAGGCTCGCGAACATCAGCGGCCGCCAGATCGCGGCGAGCACGGCGAGGACGAGCACGGCGGTGATCGCGAGGGTACGCAGGCCGGTCGTGTCGACCGCGACGATCTGGCCGGTGAGCAGGCCGAACTTGTTGGCGGCCCGCCCGTGGTAGAGAGCCAGGAACAAGATGCCGAGGCCCAGGCCGAACGGCATGATGACGCCGATCACGGAGTTCCGGTCGCGTGCGCGCAACCCCAGCACACCGAGCAGCAGTGCGGCGAGCAGGGATCCCACGAATGCACCGGAGGCCACGCCCGCACCGAAGAGCAGGGCGCCCGAGGCCCCGGCGAACGAGAGCTCGCTGATCCCGTGGACGGCGAACGGCAGGTCGCGGGCCATCACCACGACGCCGACCACTCCGCCGAGCACGCCGAGGACCGCGCCGGCGATGAGCGAGTTCCGTACCAGCGGGAGGAGCTCGCCGTAGTCGCTGAAGTTGACGACGTCGTGCCAGGCCAGGGCGCTGAGCAGGCCGTTCATCGCAACCCCTGCCGGTGGCGTGGCTGCTGATGGCGCGGCGGGGCGTCGTCGTGCTGGTGCGCCGCGATGTCCGCCGCGCCGACGACGAGCATCCGATCGCCGCGGCGGACCACCTCGATCGGCGACGAGTACAGCTCGCTCAGCACCTCCGACGTCATGACCTCCTGTGGGGTCCCCAGCCGGAACGAGCCGTCGATGATGTACAGCACGCGGTCGACGAGCGGCAGGACCGGGTTGATCTCGTGCGTGACGAAGAGG
The DNA here is from genome assembly GCA_033850875.1 of Nocardioidaceae bacterium. Classification (GTDB taxonomy): domain Bacteria; phylum Actinomycetota; class Actinomycetes; order Propionibacteriales; family Nocardioidaceae; genus DASQEH01. The sequence continues at coordinate 2,727 of JAWWPH010000141.1, forward strand.
ACGGCGGTGTCGTGGTCGCGGCGCTGGGCGTCGATCAGGTCGACGACGTGCTGCTGGTGGCTGAGGTCGAGTGACAGCAACGGCTCGTCGCACAGCAGCAGCCGCGGCGACGTGGCCAGCGCCTGCGCGACCCGTACCCGCTGCTGCTCGCCGCCCGACAGCCGCCCGAGGGGCACGTCGGCGTACGAGCTCGCGCCGACCTCCCGGAGGAGCTGGTCCACCCGCCTGCGCGGGCCCGTGCTCGGCAGGCCGAATCCCCAACGGTGCCCGTCGATGCCGAGGCGTACGAGGTCGCGGGCGCGAAGCGGAACGTCGGCGTCGAAGCCGCGGTGCTGGGGGATGTATCCGACGTCGGGGTTGCCGCGCCGCACCGGCCGCCCGGCGACCCGGGCGGTCCCGCGCGTCAGCGGGGCGAGGCCGAGCAGAACCTTCAGCAGGCTGGTCTTTCCGGTGCCGTTCGGGCCGAGTACGGCCAGGAACTCTCCGGGCTGGACGGTCAGGTCGAGATCCGACCACAGCACCCTGTGTCCGTACGACAGCGTGCCCGACTCCAGCTCGACCGCGAGCGGGCTGTCGGCCGCGGCAGCAGTACTGGCACGGGTCTCGGGTGTCTGAGGAGCGAGCGAGGTCATCGGCGGGTCAGCGCGGTGTCGAGATGGTTCAGGTTGCGGG
>JAWWPH010000171.1:0-3459 GCA_033850875.1 Nocardioidaceae bacterium
GCGCACTGCGGGCGTCCCCATAGGATTGAGGCCATGTCCGACCTCGACGCTGCCCCGCCGGTTCCGTTCGGGCAGTCCGGGCGAGCATCGATCACCCGCGACGAGGTGGCGCACCTGGCCCACCTCGCGCGCATCGACCTCACCGACGCCGAGCTCGACCATCTCGCGCCGCAGCTGTCGGTGATCCTGGACTCGGTCGCCGCAGTCAGCGCCGTCGCCGTCGACGACATCCCCCCGACCTCGCATGCGCTGCCGCTGCGCAACGTCTTCCGCCCCGACGAGGTACGACCGAGCCTGCGGCCCGACGCCGCCCTGGCCGCTGCCCCCTCGGTGGAGCAGCAGCGCTTCAGCGTGCCGCGGATTCTGGACGACGAGCCGTGAGCGACATCGTGAGGCTTTCGGCGGCCGAGCTGGCAGCCGCGCTCCGTGCCGGCGAGCTGAGCTCCGTCGAGGCCACGCAGGCCCATCTGGACCGGATCGAGCGGGTCGACGCCGCGGTGCACGCGTTCCTGCGGGTCGACGCCGACGGCGCGCTGGATCAGGCCGCTGCGGCCGACGCGCGGCGCGCGTCGGGAGACGACGTGCCCCCTCTGCTCGGGGTGCCGATCGCAGTCAAGGACATCGTCGCCACCGAGGGGCTGGTGACCACCTGCGGCTCCCGGATCCTCGAGGGTTGGGTACCGCCGTACGACGCGACCCTGGTGACCAGGCTGCGGGCGACGGGCATGCCGATCCTCGGCAAGACCAACATGGACGAGTTCGCCATGGGCAGCTCCACGGAGCACTCGGCGTGGGGCCCCACGCACAACCCGTGGGACCTCGACCGGGTGCCCGGCGGGTCGGGTGGCGGCTCGTCCGCGGCCGTGACCGCCTTCGAGGCACCGCTCGCCGTCGGCACCGACACGGGTGGCTCCATCCGTCAGCCCGCTGCGGTCACGGGCACGGTCGGCGTCAAGCCGACGTACGGCGGTGTCTCCCGCTACGGGCTCGTCGCGCTGGCGAGCAGTCTCGACCAGGCCGGCCCGGTCACCCGCACGGTCCTCGATGCGGCGCTCCTGCACGACGTGCTCGCTGGATACGACCCGATGGACTCGACCAGCATCGACCGGCCGGGCGGGTGGCCGTCGATGGCCGCCGCGGCGCGGCACGCCGACATCACCGGTCTCCGCATCGGTGTGGTGAAGGAGCTCAACGGCGAGGGCTACCAGGCCGGAGTACGCACCCGGTTCGACGAGGCCGTCCAGCTGCTGGTCGATGCCGGCGCCCAGGTGGTCGAGGTGTCGTGTCCGCACTTCCAGTACGGCCTCGGCGCGTACTACCTGATCCTCCCGAGTGAGGCGAGCAGCAACCTGGCCAGGTTCGACGCGATGCGGTACGGCCTGCGGGTGGCGCCCGACGGCATACCGGCCCCCAGCGCCGAGCAGGTGATGTCCGCGACCCGGGAGGCGGGGTTCGGCGACGAGGTGAAGCGGCGGATCATCCTCGGGACGTTCGCCCTCTCGAGCGGCTACTACGACGCCTACTACGGCCAGGCGCAGAAGGTGCGCACGCTGATCGCCCGCGACTTCGAGGCGGCATTCGAGCAGGTCGACGTGCTCGTGTCACCGACGGCGCCGACGACGGCGTTCCGGATCGGGGACAAGGTCGACGACCCGCTGGCCATGTACCTCAACGACATCGCCACGATCCCGGCGAACCTCGCCGGCGTCCCCGGGATGTCGCTGCCGAGCGGCCTCGCTCCCGAGGACGGCCTCCCGGTCGGCATCCAGATCCTCGCCCCCGCGCTGCAGGACGACCGCCTGTACACCGTGGGCGCCGCGCTCGAAGCGCGCCTACTGCAGAGGTGGGGCGGCCCGCTGCTCGACCAAGCGCCCTCGCTGGAGGTGACGGTATGACGACGACGGCAGTCCGGCTGGTTCCCTACGAAGAGGCCGTCGAGCGCTACGACCCCGTACTGGGCCTCGAGGTGCACGTCGAGCTCAACACGGTCTCGAAGATGTTCTGCGGCTGTACCACGACGTTCGGCGGGGAGCCCAACACGCAGGTCTGTCCTGTCTGCCTCGGGCTGCCCGGTGCCCTGCCGGTGGTGAACGGCACCGCCGTCGAGTCGGTGATCCGGATCGGTCTGGCGCTCAACTGCTCCATTGCCGGCTGGTGCCGGTTCGCCCGCAAGAACTACTTCTACCCCGACATGCCGAAGAACTTCCAGACGTCGCAGTACGACGAGCCGATCGCGTACGACGGCTACACCGACGTCGACGTCGACGGCGAGACGGTCCGGATCGAGATCGAGCGCGCCCACATGGAGGAGGACACCGGCAAGTCGCTCCACGTCGGCGGGGCCACCGGCCGGATCCACGGAGCCGACCACTCTCTCGTCGACTACAACCGCGCGGGCATCCCGCTCATCGAGATCGTGACCAAGCCGATCGAGGGCACCGGTGCGCGGGTGGCCGCGGTCGCCAGGGCGTACGTCTCGCACCTGCGCGACCTCGTACGAGGGCTCGGGGTCTCCGACGTCCGGATGGACCAGGGCTCGCTGCGGTGCGACGTCAACCTGTCGTTGCGGCCGGACCCGAGCGCGCCGCTCGGCACCCGCAGCGAGACCAAGAACGTCAACTCGCTGCGCTCTGTCGAGCGTGCCGTGCGCTTCGAGGTCTCCCGGCACGCGGCGGTACTCGACGGCGGCGGACGAGTCGTACAAGAGACGCGCCACTGGCACGAGGACACGGGGATCACGACACCCGGGCGGGTCAAGGAGGAGGCCGAGGACTACCGGTACTTCCCCGAGCCCGACCTGGTACCGATCGCACCCGACCCCGGCTGGGTCGAGGAGCTGCGGGCGACGCTGCCCGAGCCGCCGGCCGTCCGGCGGCTACGGCTGCAGACCGACTGGGGCTTCTCCGATCTCGAGGTCCGCGACGTGATCGGCGCCGGCGCGCTCGACGTGATCGAGCAGACGGTGGCCGCCGGCGCGGCGCCCTCGGCCGCGAAGAAGTGGTGGCTCGCCGAGCTTGCACGCCGGGCCAACGACGCGGGCATCGCGCTCGAGGGCCTGCCGATATCGCCCGCGGACGTCGCGGAGCTGCAGTCGCTCGTCGACGCCGGCCGGATCAACGACACCCTGGCCAGGCAGGTACTCGACGGCGTACTGGCGGGCGAGGGCTCTCCCGCGGCGGTCGTGTCCGCCCGCGGTCTGGGCGACATCTCCGACGACGCCGAGCTCACGGCGGCCGTCGAGCGGGCGATCGACGCCAACCCCGACGTGGCGGCGAAGATACGAGCCGGCAAGGTAGCCGCCGCCGGGGCGCTGATCGGCGCGGTGATGAAGGAGATGCGCGGCCGGGCCGACGCGGCGCGGGTACGCGAGCTCGTGCTCGCGAAGCTGTCGGGACCGAGACGCTCCCGCCGGGGGCACCCCGACGCACGGCCGGGGAGGGCCCGTGCGGGTAGTCCTCC
>JAWWPH010000214.1:0-2555 GCA_033850875.1 Nocardioidaceae bacterium
GCGTGACGTGTCGGCGAAAGGGTCGGTGCGTGGGGGGAGGGAGATAGGCTGGCAGTGCCGGCCCACCGTTCATCTGCAACGACCCATCGCACCGCCCGCTGACCCAACCCGCCGTTCACACGCGACCGACAGGAGTTCTGGTGCCCGAGTCACGACCCCGCAAGAAGAGCGCGTATACGGCTCCGACCTCCTCGCGGAAGCCGGCTCGGATCGGCAGCGCGCGCTGGGTGGCGCCGGCCATGGTGGCGTGCTGGATCGTCGGCCTGCTCTGGATCGTGGTGTTCTATCTGGCGCCCGACCTGAAGTACATGTCCGACCTCGGCAACTGGAACCTGCTGGTCGGGATGGTCCTGATCTCGATCGGGTTCGTCTTCGCCACCCGCTGGCAGTAGACCGGTTCGCCCGCCGTTCACGCCCTGGCCACTCCCCGTACTTACACAGGTGTAGTTCTCCACAGCAGTTATCCCCAGTGTGGACAACGCCGCGTCACGCGGTCAGCTGTGCCGTCCGCAGCACGACGAGCGCCAGGCACACCACGAACAGTGCGGCCATCGAGCCCGCATGGACGAGCAGCCGATGCTCACGAGGCGCGTACGCGAGACCTGCACCGATGAGCAGACCAGCGCCGAGCCCGCCGATATGTGCCTGCCAGGACACGTCGGGCACCGTGAACGTGATGGCGAGGTTCAGGGCCAGCAGGACCAGCAGCTGGGTGACGTCTCGCCGCTGCTTCAGCAAGATCAGCAACGCCGCCCCGAACAGTCCGAAGATCGACCCCGACGCGCCCAGTGAGTAGTTCAGCGGCTGGCCCGGACCGACCGGGCCCGACAGCAGGTAGATACACACCGAGCCCGCCAGCCCGGTCAGCAGGTACAGGCTGAGGTAGCGCCACCGACCGAGCTGCGCCTCCAGGAAGGTCCCGAAGATCCACAGCCCGATCATGTTGAACGCGATGTGCAGGAGCTGGACGTGCAGGAACGTCGACGTGATCAGCTGCCAGTACGACCCCTGCGCGACCCCTTCGATGCCCTGTCGCGGAGAGTCGGCATCGGGTATCAGGGCCATCTTCAGCACGAACGACCCCGGACCGAATCCTTTGGCGGTCGCGTTCGCGATCACGAAGAAGACGACGTTGATCGCGATGAGGGCGATCGTGACGACCGAGGACCCGTCGTTGAGCCTGCCGCCGAAGGCCGTCCGCGCGCGCGGCGCGGTGGCGGACCCCTGCCGCACGCACTCCGGGCACTGGAACCCGACGGACGCCTGCGTCATGCAGTCCGGGCAGATCGGCCGGGCGCAGCGCTGACAGGAGATGTAGGTCTCCCTGTCAGGGTGGCGGTAGCAGTGCGGGATCGTGCCCGCACCCTGCGCCGGCGTGCCGAAACCGCTCACGACGAAGCTCCGCCTCCCTCGGTACTACCGCCGGTCGATCTCGACACTGTCGATGACGACGTCGTCGACAGGACGGTCGCGCCGCGTCGGGGTCTTGGCGATGGCGTCGACGACCTCACGGCTCGCGGCGTCGGCCACCTCACCGAAGATGGTGTGGTGCATGTTGAGGTGCGGGGTGGGTCCCACGGTGATGAAGAACTGCGAGCCGTTGGTACCGGGGCCGGAGTTCGCCATCGCGAGCAGGTACGGCTTGGAGAAGGTCAGCTCGGGGTGGAACTCGTCCTTGAACGTGTATCCCGGCCCGCCGCGTCCGTCACCGTTCGGGCATCCGCCCTGGACCATGAAGCCGTCGATGACACGGTGGAAGACGAGCCCGTCGTAGAAGGGTGCGTTGCTCGTTGCACCGGTCTTGGGGTCCTTCCACTGCTGGGTGCCCTCGGCGAGGCCCACGAAGTTCTCGACGGTCTTCGGTGCGTGGTTGGGGAAGAGCTCGATGACGATGTCGCCACGGTTCGTCTTGAGGGTCGCGTACAGATCGTCGGCCACCTGGTGTCGCTCCTTGGTCGTTCCGGGGTTCGAGGGTCGCGCCGGACGACTCGAGAGCCTCGTGTCTCGGTCCCGGTCCGGGCGCGTTCGGTCAATCCTTGCACGGCGGACCAAATAGGCGATCTACCCCGGTAGTGGTGCGCGAGACGCCCATGCGAAAGAGTGGTGACGAGCGCGGGCGGGTAGCCTGACCGCTCAAGGAACGGCGAAGCGACGATTCGAAGGAGTGGCCGTGGCCCTCAGGAACGCCCGTAAGAAGCGTACGACGAAGTCGGATGTGTTGAGCGCCCAGCTGCTGGCCGCTGAGTCCGCCATCGACAGGATCGGGCTGGCAGCTCAGGATGCTGTCGTCGCCGTGGCGACCACCGTGGGCCCTGCGCTCGACGAGGCCCGCGAGAAGCTCGTGCCGCTCGTCGACGAGGCCAGGGACCGCATCGCGCCACTCGTCGAGGAGGCGAAGGACCGGATCGGACCCGCCCTCGGCGACGCGAAGGACCGCATCGGACCCGCCCTCGGCGACGCGAAGGACCGCATCGGACCCGCCCTCGGCGACGCGAAGGACCGCATCGGACCCGCCCTCGACAGCGCCCGCGACAAGATCGTGCCTGCCGCTGGCG
>JAWWPH010000219.1:0-4385 GCA_033850875.1 Nocardioidaceae bacterium
GATAGGTTGGAGCCATGACCGAGGGGGAGGGCAGGCCGCTGGAGCGTCAGCGCGGTCCCGTGCTGATGCGCCGGTCGCAGGTGCCGGCGTCGACGACCGACCAGCGTCTGCTCGACTCGCACGGGTCGTCGGAGTGGCTGCACACCGACCCGTGGCGCGTCATGCGGATCCAGGCGGAGTTCGTGGAGGGCTTCGGTGCCCTGGCCGAGCTCGGTGCCGCCATCTCGGTCTTCGGGTCGGCGCGCTGTCGACCCGGGGACGACGACTACGAGCAGGGCGTTCGCCTCGGAGGGGCGCTGGCCAAGGCCGGCTTCGCGGTGATCACCGGCGGTGGGCCCGGGGCGATGGAGTCGGCCAACAAAGGCGCGTTCGAGGCCGGCGGTGTCTCTGTGGGTCTGGGGATCGAGCTGCCGTTCGAATCCGGGCTCAACCAGTGGGTCGACATCGGGGTGAACTTCCGGTACTTCTTCGCCCGCAAGACGATGTTCGTGAAGTACGCGCAGGGGTTCATCGCCCTGCCTGGCGGCTTCGGGACGTTCGACGAGATCTTCGAGGCCGTGACTCTCGTACAGACGCAGAAGGTGACGTCGTTCCCGATCGTGCTGCTCGGGACGTCGTACTGGGGCGGCCTCGTCGCGTGGATCCGCGAGGCGGTGCTCGGCGGCGGGAAGGTGAGCGACAAGGACGTCGCCCTGCTGCGCCTCACCGACGACGTCGACGAGGCGGTCGCGATCATGGTCGAGGCGGGCCGGTCGAGCAAAGACGAGGAGCCGGACACCGCGGCGCCCGACATCCCGCCGCACCACAGCGAGTGACCCGCGCCTTCGCCCCTGACGGCCTCAGGCGAGGCCCCGACGTGGAGCCCGCGGCGGCATCGTTCCACGGATGGCTGCGACCATGTCGAGCACCTGGCGGGTCGGCCGGACCTCGTGGGCGCGGAAGACCCGTGCGCCATGCCAGGCCGCGAGAGCGGTCGCGGCGAGGGTGCCGGGCAACCGTTCCCGGACGGGCAGGTCGAGCGTCTCACCGATGAAGTCCTTGTTCGACAACGCAACGAGGACCGGCCAGCCGGTCGCCACCAGCTCCGGCAGCCGGCGGGTCAGCTCCAGGGAGTGCAGGGTCGTCTTGCCGAAGTCGTGTGTCGGGTCGACGAGGATGGCGTCGCGCCGCACGCCGAGGGCTGCGGCGCGCTCGGCCAGTGCGCTCACGGTGTCGATCACGTCGGCCATCACGTCGGCGTAAACGACCCGCACGGGGTCGGTGCGCGGCGGGAGACCACCCGTATGGCTGCAGACCAGCCCTGCGCCGAACTCCGCGGCCACCTCCGCCAACTGCGGGTCGAAACCGGACCAGCTGTCGTTGAGCAGATCGGCACCGACCGAACACAGCTCGCGAGCCACTGAGGAGCGCCACGTGTCGACACTGATCACGAGGTCGGGGTACGTCGCCCGTAACGTCGCCACGAAGGGCACTGTCCGCCGAAGCTCCTCCTCGACGCTGACGGCTGGCCCGGTGCCGGCTTTGACACCGCCCACGTCGACGATCTCGGCTCCCTCCTCCACGGCCTGTGCGACCCGGTCGAGCGCCGCAGACTCGTCGAAGGTGGCGCCCGCGTCGTAGAACGAGTCGGGCGTGCGGTTGACGATCGCCATCACCACGAGCCCGTCGTCAGAGAACGTACGGCTCCCGAGCCGAAGTGACACGTCGACTCCTCCCCGGTCGTGCCGTTCGAGTCCTCAGCGTGGCACGATCGACTGCGTGATGTGGCTGTGGGTGGTCGGCATCGTCGCGGTCGTCGGCGCCGTCACGGTCGTGGCGGTGGGGTCGGGGGCGTCGCTCAGCGAGGTCTACGAGGACCGGCCGGATCGTACGATCCCCGTCGGCCGGCCGCTGCGGTCCGACGACCTGCAGGAGGTCACCTTTACGACCGCTGTGCGCGGGTACCGGATGGACGAGGTCGACGCGCTGCTGGCGCGGGTGCGGGCGGACCTGCTCGCACGCGAGGCACACGAGCCTGCTGTGAATGCCGCCGGCGCCCAGCACGAGCCGGCCGAGCCCGATGGGGACGACCGTGCGCTCGCCCAGCCGGAGGCGCGTGACCAAGGTGACGATGTCGAGGCGGCAGAGCCGGAGCCGGGGGAGCCGGGTCCCGGGGACCATGCGCTTTCCGAGCGCGAGGCGAGACAGCGCGGTGCCGGCGACCACGAGCTGGCCGAGCCCGGGCCTCGCGAGCCCGGTGCCGACGACCCCGAGGCGGCCGAGCCCGGTGCCGGGTGAGGCCGTGCCGGGACCGGACGGCGCCCTGAGATGTCCGTGGGCGACCGGCACCCCCGACTACCTCGACTACCACGACCGGGAGTGGGGCCGGCCGATCCGCACCGACAACGGGCTGTTCGAGCGGCTCACGCTGGAAGCCTTCCAGTCGGGGCTGTCCTGGCTGACGATCCTGCGCAAGCGCGAGGCGTTCCGGCGTGCCTTCGCCGGCTTCGACATCGCGGCCGTGGCGGCGTTCGACGACCGTGACCGCCAGCGGCTCCTCGCCGACGCCGGTATCGTCCGCAACCGCTTGAAGGTCGACGCGGCCATCGCCAACGCCCGCGCCGCGCTCGGCCTGGCCGACGGGCTCGCGGCGCTGATCTGGAGCTTCGCCCCCGAGCCCGCTCCCGCCCCGGCCACGGTGGCCGATGTACCCGCCTCGACACCTCAGTCGAAGGCGCTGGCGCTCGGGCTGAAACGCAGCGGGTTCGTGTTCGTGGGACCGACGACGGCGTACGCGCTGATGCAGGCGGCCGGCCTGGTCAACGACCATCTCGCCGACTGTTGGGTCCGCGATGTCGACGAGCCCTGAGGATGCGGCACCCGGCGGCGAGACGGACAGCAGTGGGGTCGACGCCCGGTCGCCGATGCTCTCGTTCTTCTGGGACGTGGTGCCGTCCGTCGTCGCGTACTACGGGCTCCGGGCGCTGGGCGCCGACCCGTACATCGCCCTGCTCGGAGGCACCGGCGCCGCAGCCCTGCGCCTGCTCTACGTGCTCTGGACCGATCGCAGCTTCGACCGCTTCGCGGCGTTCATGGTGGTGGTCTTCGCCGTCGGGTTGGCCCTGTCCTTCGTCAGTGGCGACGCGCGCTTCCTGCTGCTGAAGGATTCCGTCCCGACAGCGGTCTCAGGAGCGATCTTCGGCGTCAGCTGGCTGCTCGGCCGACCCCTGATGTTGACGGCGGTCCAGCGCTTCGGCGCGCGCTCGGAAGCCGAGCGGGACGAGATGGAGACCTGGTGGGCCGAGGACCCGGTCTTCCGTCACGTCATCGCGGTGATGTCCGCCGCGTGGTGCTTCGGCCTCGTCGGTGAGGCAGTCGTCCGCATCCCGCTCGTCTACCTGCTGCCCGTCGACGTGATGGCCGGTGTCTCCACCGCGATGTCGGTCGTCGTCTTCGTCACCTTGTTCGCCTGGACCCGGTGGTACGGCTATCGGATGTCGGATCGCTGAGCGCTGCGTGCGCTCGCGCTCCTCACAGGCTCACGATGTAGTGGTGCGGACCCATCACCAGGCGCGGGTGGGTGCGCGGTCGGATCCACCTGAGCAGCCAGCGCATGTCGCTGCGGCTCATCGCGACGCACCCCGCGGTGAGGCCGTCGCCGCGGACGTGCAGGAAGATGCCGCCTCCCGCCCGGGTGTCCGCCTCGCGACTGGCCACCAGCTGGCGACGGGCGTGGGAGTAGTGCACGCCACCGGGCAGGTTGAAGCCGACCTCGATCGCGTACCCGTACTGGGTCGTGAAGGTGTCGAGGTGCTCGGCGTACGTCGGTCGCCAGTGGGTCTGGGCGGCCTTGTGCGTCTGGTAGATGTTGTATGTCGCGGGGTCACGGGGCTCGTACGGCCACCAGTCGTTGGCGTCGACGTGCCGGTACGGGAGCCTGGCACCGGGGTCGGGGAGCCGTCCGAAGGCTGCGGGAATCCTGAACCGTCCGGCCGGCGTGGTACCCGTGGACTGGCGGCGGTGAGCGGCGACGACCCAGCCTCCGTAGCCGATGACGACCGGTACCGGGCCGTGCGACAGCACCCAGCGGCCGCTCTTGGTCCGGCTCCAGGCGTCCAGGGTGCCGGTCGTGGAGGAGAAATGCCGGGAGCTGATGGTGACCAGCTGACGTATCGCGGCCGGCTCCCCGACGGCAGCTGCGAGCGACCGGGGTCCAGACGGGCCCGGCTGGCCCGACTGGGGTGCCGCCCAGCCGGAGCCCGGTGCGAGCAGCAGCGCCACAGCGGCCGCGCAGACCGCGAGCGCCGTGCAGAGACGTCTCATCATGATCCCCCGAATGTCGGCGCCTGCTTGGCGAGGAAGGCCCGTACGGCCTCTCGATGGTCCGCCGTGACGCCTGTTCGTGC
>JAWWPH010000350.1:0-4776 GCA_033850875.1 Nocardioidaceae bacterium
TACGGGATCGTCTCCCGTGGCCTCGCGGCGCTACACCATCAGCGGTTGAGCCGTGCTGCTAGTACTTGATCTCGTTCAACGGCACGATCTGGCCGTTCTTCACCTCGTACGCGTAGATGTGGATGTCCTTCGTCTCACCGGTCGACGTGAACGAGACCTGCTTGGAGATGCCCTTGGCGTTGTAGCTCTTGATGTAGTTGAGCATGTCAGGGCGCGTCTTGACGCCGGACTTGATCCCGTTGAGGAACACGTTCGCCGCGTCGTAGGCCTCGGGGCCGTAGGTGCCGGGGTCGACGTGGAACTTCGCCTTGTAGTCGGTGAAGAACGACTTCGGCGCGAGATTCGGGGGCAGGCACGGGCAGGTCATGATCGTGCCATCAGCCGCCGCCTTGCCGGCCGCCTTGATATAGCCCGGGTCCTTGACGCCGTCGCCGACAACCATCGTGCCCTTCCAGCCGGCGTTGCGCAGCTGCTTGATCAGCGGTCCGGCCTCGGGGTAGTAGCCGCCGTAGAAGAGGACGTCCGCTCCGGACGACGTCACCTTGGTAACCGACGCGGAGAAGTCGGTCTGGCCGGTCTGGACCTCGTCGGTACCGACGACCGCCGACCCCACCTTGCCTTTGACGATGTCGGCGAGGCCCTTCCCGTACGGGGTCGCGTCGTCCATCACGAACACCTTCTTCGCCTTCAGCGTGTCCTTGATGTAGGCCGCAGCGCCGGGGCCCTGGCTGGCGTCGTTGCCGAGGTTGCGGAAGAAAGTCGCCCAGTGCTTCGTGGAGAGGTCGGTCGCGGTCGCCGACGCGGTGATGGTCGGCAGGCCACCCTGTGCGAACGTCGGGTCGACCGCCTCGGACTCACCGGAGAAGGCCGGTCCGACCACGCCGATCACCTTCGGGTCGGAGACCGCCTTGCGGGCCAGCGGACCGGCCTGGGTCGCGTCGCCCTGGGAGTCGTACTTGACCAGCTTCACCTGGCAGCTGGCGTTCTTCGCGTTGTACTGGTCGACCGCCAGCTCGACGCCCTTCTCGATGTTGATGCCCAGCCCGGCAGCCGGTCCGGTGAGGGCTCCGAAGAAGCCGATCTTGAGGTCACACGCGGCCGAACTGCCCGAGCCCCCACTGCCGCTGCTACCACCGCTTCCACCGCTGCTGCTGTTGTCGTTCGTCGTCCCTCCGCAGGCGGAGAGGCCGAACAGGGCGGCTGCCGCGATCACGGCGAGGCTCGATCTGCGCGAGATATGCATCATGAGGGTCTCCGTAGGACGCGCCGAACCGCTGAGAGACGGAATCCGGCAGACAATAGTGCAGGGGAACTTAGCCGCTCATCCCGGTCAGGGACCAACCGGCGCGCGCTCTGTGGCCGGTCGTTGCCAATCCGTTACCAAAACCGCGCCCGGTTGCGCTCAGTCGGCGGTCTCCGTCGTGCGCGGACGCACCCCGATGGGCGCCGGCGACTTGTCGGGCCGGATGGCTCCGAGCCACCGCTCGAGCGCCAGCTCCACCTCCCCACGCCACGACAGCACCGTCCGCAGATCGAGCCGGAGCCGGGGGTAGCGAGGGTGCTGATGGACGGTCTTGAACCCCACCGCGGTGAGGAATCCGGCAGGTACCACGCAGGCGAGCTCCTCGCCGCGGACGTCGCCGAACGCCTCCAGGGCCCGGACGCCCCGGCGCGACAGGGCATCCTTGACCACCGACTGGATCAGCACCCGGCCGAGCCCGGCGGAGCCGAACTCCGGGAGGATCCGTGCCGTCATCAGCAAGATCGCGTCGTCGCTGACCGGGCTGGTCGCGTACCCGGGCACGCCGCCGACGTACTCCGGCGGTGCGTAGAGCGCGTAGCCGGCCACCTCGCCGTCGACGTACAGGATCCGACCGCAGCTGCCCCAGTCGAGGAGGACGGCGGACACCCAGTCGTCCTTGCTGGCCCCTGGCGGTGCGCGGTGCCCGGCCTCCCAGAAGACGCAGGTACGGCAGGGCAGCGGCACGTCGGCGAGGTTGTCGAGCGTGATCGAGGCCAGCCGACGGGACATGTGGCTCCCCCGATCTGGTCAGCTGGGCGGGATACTGCAGTCTAGTTGTCGTCCAGGCAACGGTCACGACCAGGAAGACACCCGATGCAGGACCAGCCCGCTGACCCGGCCGAGGCCGCGTCGGGGAAGTCCGTCCGTCCCCGTCGCCAGACCCGGCTGGACAGCTACGCCGACCGGTACGCCGAGCGCACGTCGGGTATGCAGGCGTCGGAGATCAGGGCCCTGTTCGCCGTCGCGAGCCGTCCCGAGGTGGTGTCGCTGGCCGGAGGCATGCCGAACATCTCCGGCCTCCCCCTCGACGCTGTCGCAGCCACCATGTCGGACCTCGTGCGCTCACGCGGTGCCGAGGCCATGCAGTACGGGTCGGGGCAGGGCGACCCGACGCTCCGCGGCCAGATCTGCGAGGTGATGGCGCTGGAGGGGATCGTCGCTCATCCCGACGACGTGGTGGTCACGGTCGGCAGCCAGCAGGCGGTGGACCTGGTGACCCGCATCTTCTGCGATCCTGGCGACGTCGTCATCTGCGAGGCGCCCAGCTACGTCGGCGCGCTGGGTGTCTTCCGCGCGTACCAGTGCGACGTCGTGCATGCGGAGATGGACGACCAGGGACTCATCCCCGCCGCCTTGGAGCAGGCGATCCGGGCAGTCGCGGCGTCAGGTCGGCGGGCGAAGTTCCTGTACACGATCCCGAACTTCCACAACCCGGCCGGCGTCACGCTGTCCGCCGAGCGGCGCCGGCGGGTGATCGACATCTGCCGCAGCGCCGACCTGCTCGTCCTCGAGGACAACCCGTACGGGCTGCTGGGCTTCGACTCGGACCCGATCCCGGCCCTGCGGGCCGACGACCCGGACGGCGTCGTGTACCTCGGCTCCTTCTCGAAGACGTTCGCACCCGGTTTCCGGGTCGGCTGGGCGTTGGCGCCGCACGCCGTCCGGGAGAAGCTCGTGCTGGCCCAGGAGTCGTCGACGCTCTGCCCGCCGACGTTCAGCCAGCTCGCGGTCAGCTCCTACCTCGCCGACTTCGACTGGAAGGCGCAGGTGAAGGACTTCACGCAGATGTACCGCGAGCGCCGCGACGCGATGCTGGCGGCGCTGACGGAGTACCTCCCGGCGGGCTCGCAGTGGACGGTTCCGGCCGGCGGATTCTACGTCTGGGTCACGCTGCCGGTGGGACTGGACGCGAAGGCGATGCTGCCCCGCGCCGTCACGGCCAGGGTCGCGTACGTTCCCGGTACCGCCTTCTATGCCGACGGCTTCGGAAGTCGGTGCCTGCGGCTGAGCTACTGCTTCCCGACTCCGGAACGCATCCGGGACGGGGTACGGCGGCTGGGCGACGTGATCGAGGCGGAGATGGAGCTGCGCGCCGCCTTCGGCGTGACCCCGAACGCCGTCGGCCGCGGCTACGAGGGCCCGAACACCGACCTGGCATGAGGAGACGATGATGACCCCCCTTCGCGTGGTGGTGCTCGCCGGCGGACTGTCGCACGAGCGCGACGTCTCGTTGCGGTCCGGCCGCCGGGTTGCCGAGGCGCTGACCTCCGTAGGTGTGGAGACGTCGCTGCGCGACGTCGACGCAGGGCTCATGGGCGACCTGCAGCGCGACCGGCCCGACTGCGTCATCCCGCTCCTGCACGGCGAGACGGGCGAGGACGGATCCCTCCGCGAGATCCTCGAGCTCGTCGGAGTTCCGTATGTCGGGTCGAAGCCGGCGGCAGCCCGGATGGCCTTCGACAAGCCGATCGCGAAGCAGGTCGTCGCCGGAGCGGGAGTGCGCAGCCCGGCGTCGTTCGCCCTGCCCGCCGACACGTTCCGGGAGCTTGGCGCCGCGGACGTGATGGCGTCGCTCGTCGCCCGGCTGGGCCTGCCGCTCGTCGTCAAGCCCGGTCGCGGGGGCTCGGCCCTCGGAGTCTCGGTGGTCCGCCGGGCCGATGAGCTGCCCGCCGCGATGGTGAGCTGCTTCTCGTACGGGCCGGTCGCCCTGGTCGAGCGGTGCGTCAGCGGAGTAGAGGTGGCCGTCGCGGTGCTCGATCAGGGCTCCGGTCCCCGCGCGCTGCCGGCCGTGGAGATCCGTCCCGACGGTGGGGTGTACGACTACACGGCCCGCTACACCGCGGGCTCGACCGAGTTCTTCGTCCCGGCCCGGCTCGACCCGGCCGTCGCGGCGGACTGTGCCCGGGTGGCCGAGCAGGCGCATCGCGCGCTCGGGCTGCGCGACCTGTCGCGCTCGGACCTCATCGTCGACTCCGACGGGACCGTGTGGTTCCTGGAGGTCAACGTCGCGCCGGGGATGACCGAGACCTCACTCGTACCCCTCTCGATCGAGGCGGCGGGGCTCGACCTGGGCTCGGCGCTGGCGGAGCTCGCCCGCGCCGCCGCCGTCCGGCCGTCGTCGTCGTCGCAGGACACCACCCGCGACGCGGGCGACCGGCTTACGACCTGACGGCCCCGCCTCGCCCAGCCGGGCGGCGACTCGGACGTCCGACTCTGCTCGGGGTCTGCCCCGAGGGTGTGGCACCGCTCAGTCGGCGGGGTGCAGGCGTACGCAGCAGGACTCGTCGGACGGCTCCAGCGCGGCGGCGAGCGAGGCCTCCGCGACGTTGGCCGAGAGCTCGTCGAGCAGGCTGAGGTTCATGCCGCAGACGAGCTGCGTGTGCGTCTTCGCGAGCCGGTGGAACGGGCAGTATCGGAGCACGACGGTACCGTCGGCGGCGGTACATGGCTCGTACCCGTGCTCGTGGAGTACC
>JAWWPH010000427.1:0-4649 GCA_033850875.1 Nocardioidaceae bacterium
TATCTCATCCGCCGGCCGCTGTGGCTGCTGGGCCAGCTGCTCGCCACCTGCGCGTTCGTCCTGCACGCGTTGGCGCTGCACGCCGGCGCGCTGGCCCTGGTACAGCCGATCGTCGTCAGTGGCATCGTCTGGGCGGTGCCGGCCAGAGCGGCGATGAACCGCCAGCTGCCGGCCTGGAGCGAGATCCGGGCGGTCGTACTCACGGCCAGCGGCCTGGCGGTCTTCCTGGTCGCCTCCAGCCCGACAGAAGGAGTGGTCGCGAACCGTGGCTGGTCGAGCCGGCTGGTGGCTCTCGGTGCGGTCGTGCTGGCCTTGCTCGCAACCCTGATCGCCGAGAACATCCGTCACCGTCCGCGGCAGAAGGGGTTCTTCCTCGGCGTCACCGCCGGTCTGCTGTTCGGCCTGGTAGCGGGCCTGCTCAAGATGTCGCTGGAGGCGTTCTCCCGCGGCGGGCTCCACCTCGTTCTCACCAGTTGGCCCGCCTGGGGGCTGCTGCTGGCCGGAGCAGGCGGCGTGCTGACGAACCAGCGGGCCTACCGCGTCGCCGCCCTGTCGGCCTCGATGCCGGTGCTCAACATCGTGAACGTGCTGACCGCGTTGACCTTCGGTTACACCGTCTTCCACGAGGTGCCGCGGCACTCGCCCCTCCTGATCGCACTCGAGGTGATCGCGATGAGCGCCGTCAGCGCCGGACTGTGGCTCCTCGTGAACCTCGAAGAGGGCGCCGGACTGCTGCCCTCCATTGCCACCTCGGCCTCGAGCGACAAGCCGGCGGAGCAGCCGGCGTAGTGGCGACGATCCCGCCCACGTACCCCTGATCGACCTCTGGAGGAGCCTCGTGCCCAGCTATGCGCCGAACCTGGCAGACATTCTCGACCGCGAGCCGATGCCCGCCGCCGGCGTCGTCGGGACCGAGGTCGACTACGACGTCGGTGACGTCGCCTGCCGTGGGTACCTGGCCCGGCCTGACGACGACGACTCGCACCCCGGCGTACTGATCGTCCACGACTGGCTCGGAGTCACCGACTACGTGCGGATGCGTGCCGACATGATGGCTCGTCTCGGCTACACGGCCTTCGCCGCCGACGTGTACGGCGCTGACGTACGCCCGTCGCCGGCGGAGGCCCCGTCAGTCGCCGGAAGCTACTACGGCAACCGGGACCTGTGGCGCGAACGGGTGACAGGAGGCTTCGACCGTCTCCTGTCCGAGCCCAGCGTCGACCCGGCGCGAACGGCAGCGATCGGCTACTGCTTCGGCGGGTCGGGCGCGCTGGAGCTGGCCAGGACCGGCGTGGAGCTACGCGCGGTGGTGAGCTTCCACGGCGCGCTCCCCACGGGACCCGACGGCGAGGCGCAGCGGATCCGCGCGAAGCTGCTGGTGCTGCGCGGTGCGATCGACCCCGTCATTCCCGACGACGCCGTGGGGGCGTTCCAGGACGAGCTTCGTAATGCGCCGGAGCTGGACTGGCAGCTGACCACCTACTCCGGCGCCATGCACGCCTTCACCCTCCCGGACGCGAACTCCCCGGACCACGGCTCGATGTTCAACCCGGTGGCGGAGCGACGAAGCTGGCAGGCGATGAAGGAGTTCCTGGCCGAAGCTCTCGGCTGAGGGTCCGCACCGGCCCGCGGATCGGCACCGTCTCGCAAGCCCTTCAGGACGCGCCCTGTCCGCAATGGAGGCTACGGTGCTCGACATGGCTATCGCACGATTCCCCAGCATCGTCCTCGACTGTCCCGACGCCGGCGCCCTCGCGACGTTCTACGGCGCCATGTTGGACTGGAAGGTCGACGTCTCCTCCGACTGGGCCGAGGTCCGCGCGGACTACGGTCAGTGCATCGACTTCCAGCAGGTGGAGTCCTACACGCCGCCGGCATGGCCGGGCCAGGACGTGCCGCAGCAGATGCACCTCGACGTGGTCGTGGACGACCTCGACAGCGCCGAGGCAGCGGTGCTCGGCCTCGGTGCGACCAAGCACGACCACCAGCCTGGTAAGACCTTCCGCGTGTTCCTCGACCCGGCTGGGCACCCCTTCTGTCTCTGCGTGGAGTGACCTGTACCCGGGCCCCTCACCTCGACGGGCGGAGGGCCAGGTCGACGACGGGGGCACGGTGGTCGCTCCCGCCGACCGGCACCGTATGAGCAGCCGTGACGCTGACGTCGCCGTCGGCAAGCGCATGGTCGAGCTGCAACCGTGGGTGGGCCGCGGGGTAGGTCGCCGCCCGTGACAGCCGTCGCCAGCCGGTCAGCCGTGCCGGTAGCGAACCGGGCAGGTTGAGGTCGCCGAGCAGGACGAGCGGCCGCGGCAGGGCAGCAGCCCACGCGGCCAGCCGACGCAGCTGCCGGACGGCCTGGACGGGCGAGAACGACAGGTGGGTACAGACCACGCTCAGCTGTCCCATCGGCGTCGCCAGCACCCCGGCCAGCGCGAGCCGCTGCTCGTCGGGTGCCCACAGCACCCGTTGGGGCGATCCTGGAGGCAACGGCACCGGCAGGCGGGCCCGGCCGGGCGGCAGCCGGAGCTCATGCCACTCGGTCACCTCCCAACGGGTCAGCAGCGCGATGCCGTAAGAGGGCTCGTTGGGCTGTGTGGCGGTTGCCGAGCGGAAGGTCCGCGGGTCGCCCGGTGTCCCCAGTACGGCCGCGGCGAAACGGTGCTGCCATCGGGGCCCGGTCTGTGCGCAGGCAGTCGCGACGAGGGCCGCCTGGTCGACGGCACCGGTGCGCTCGAGCAGGTAGTCGACCTCCTGCAGCGCGACGACGTCGGCGTCGAGGCCGGCGACCGCCCGCCCCAGCCGCTCGATCGAGACCGTCCATGATCCGCGATCCACCCCCGAGGCGGCGTTCACGCTCGCGAGCCGCAGCGTTTCGCGGCCGATCGGGTCCACACCGCCAGCCTAGACAGCACGCACCGGCGGATCGCGTCTGCGACGCAGAACGACGGCACTGTCTGGATACTCGACTGCATGACTGTCTCACTGAAGTACTCGGTCATCGAACGCGAGCGGCGGTTCCTGGTGCGGTCGGTCCCCAGCGGCGTGACGGGCGTATCGCAGATACGCGACCGGTACATCGACGCGAGCAGGCTTCGGCTCCGTGAGGTCCGCCGCCCCGATGGCAGGGTCGTTCGCAAGCTCGGCCAGAAGATCCGGCTGGGTGACGGGCCCTCGGCCATCGCCTGTACCTCCGTGTACCTCGACGACGCGGAGTGGTCGCTGCTGAGCTCGCTTCCCGCCCGGGTGGTGACCAAGCGACGCCACCACCTGGATCGCGACGGGGTACAGGCCGTGATCGACGAGCTCGAGGACGGCACGCTGCTGGCGGAGATCGACGACGGCGATCGACCGCCTGCGCCGGTGCCCTCGTGGCTGGACGTCATCGCAGACGTCACCGGCGACGAGGCGTGGACAGGCGGCAGCATCGCCGCCCGCACCGAGGAGTCGCCGACGCGTTAGCCTCCCGGGGTGAGCATCGAGGTCAGGCCCGCCACGGGCGCACGGTTCGACGACGTGGCGACCATGCTCGGCCCGAAGAACCCCAAGTCCTCGGTCTGCTGGTGTTTGAGCCACCGGGTCGACTCGAAGACCAACCGTGAGCTCGTCGGGGCTGCACGGGGCGAGTACGTCCGCAGCCTCTGCAACCGAATCGTCGCCCCCGGCGTGCTCGCCTATGACGGCGAGGTCGTCGTGGGGTGGGCCGCCGTCGCTCCGCGCTCGGAGGTGAGCTTCGCCCGATCGAGGAAAATTCCCCACGTTGACGACCTGCCGGTGTGGTCGGTGTGGTGCATCAGGGTTCGTCCGGGTCACCGCGGCTCGGGAGTCTCCCACGTGCTCCTCGCCGGCGCTGTCGCCTACGCCAGGTCGCAGCTCGCACCGGCGGTAGAGGGGTACCCGGTGGACAACGCCGGCAGGAAGGTCGACCTCACGATGGCCTACGTCGGGACCCGAGCGATGTTCGAGCGCGCCGGTTTCACCAAAGCGGCTGACACGACGGCAGTCGCCGGTGGCTTCCCGCGGGTGGTCATGCGGCTGAGCCTGACCTGAGTCGGCGACTCTGAGAACCCCCGGCGAAGGGCCGCAGTCAGCGACTGCGCCGACCGGCACGCAGCGCGTCGAGGGTCGCGTCCAGGCGGCGCTCACGTGTCTCTGGTCGCTTGGCGTCCTCGATCCAGCGCACCCACTCCTTGCGGTGGGTGTACGCGAGGCCGTCGAAGAACCTGCCAGCAGCGCCGTCGCCGGCAAGTGCCGCGCTCAGATCGTGCGGCACCGGCACGTCGCGGGCCTCGGTGTCGGCCTCGATGGTCACGTCGACCTCGTCGCCCGCGGCCACGCCTGCGGCGGCGCGATGCTCGGCGCTGAGTGGGACGAGGAACCGCCCGCCCATCGACGCGACGGTGGTTCGATACGCGTAGCTCCCGAGGGTCACCCGCACAGCGGGGCGTTTGCCGGCTCCGAGCGCCGCGACGATGTCATCCGGTACCTGCAATCCGGTCGCCGTCTTGCCGCCGAGCTCGACGGCGGTACGGAAGCTGAAGCTGTCGCTCATGGTGCGTCGTCCCTACTCGTGTGGATCCCGCATTCCGCCTGTCGGAGGAAGAGCCTGCGCTCACTGTCGTTGCTCGTCTCTGCGGCCGCACGTCGGAACTCTT
>JAWWPH010000476.1:0-7737 GCA_033850875.1 Nocardioidaceae bacterium
CTCCTTCGAGGGACCCGTGAATGTGCTGCGCGTGTGGCTGCCCGGGCACGAGCCCGTGCGAGTGGATGACCACGATCAGCCGTCCATCGTCCGTGGCGGTGAGCCGGACGGTACCTCCCGCGCCGCTGCCGTTCAGCGGATGGAGCCTCGCCGTCACGCTGGTGTCGGCCGTTGCCACCCCGGCGAGGGCGAGCATGGATACGGCCGCCAACATCGTCAACAGGGTCAACCGGGACAGGGCTTGCAGCACCCACGCCTCCTAGAGGTAGTACGCCGGAATGTAGAGGTTTATACCTTGACATCGGCGCACGCTCTTCGCCACTGATGCGGCTCTGGCGCTGGTTTGACCACTTATCGCACGGTCAGAAGTACTGACCGGGGTCGCGGGAGGTCCGTGGCCGACCGGGCGCACTTGGCTTCCGCGGGCGTGGCGTGGGCTGAGGGCGCTGGGAGTCTATCTCCCCGCCGAGGCGCCCCCCGAAGGGGCGGCCGTGGTCGGCGTACTCCTCACGGAAGTACGTGAGGCGCGCAGGCCCGAGGGCGATCGCTGCACCGGTACGCAGCAGGCTGTGGTCCGCCGGGAGGCCCGCGACGCTGGACGAGCCGACGGGTGCGATGTGGGTGAGGACGTACTCGTCGAGATCGGTGCGCTCGACGACGGCATGCAGTGGCTCCAGGCCCTCGACGACGACGTCGCAGTCGGGGTCGCTCCCGAAGGTCGTCCGTGGCGGGACCAGGTACTCGATGCGCGGTACGTCTCCGGCGCGCGGCCACGGGCTCAGGGCGAAGACGACGCGCGGCGCCCCACCGCCACGCGGGTCGTGCGTCGTCGTCACCGGCCGGGGTCCCGGCGACGAGACCGTGGGGAAGAGCGGCAACAGCGTCGGCGGCACAGCCGCGATGGGGGTACTGCCGCGGCGGCGGCCCAACGTCCGGCGTACATCGCGGAGTCGGCCGATCCGTACGTACGGCGACCCGGTAACGATCCGCTGCCACCACGGCGCCCGGACGTCTCCGAGGGCGGCCACCACGCCGGATGGTCCGCTCAGTACGACGCGCAGGCGCTGCCGGGCGAGCGCACCGGCCACGTGGCGGATGAGCGGCCTGGGCGGAGCCGCGGCGGCGAAGGGACCGGACAGCGCCACGTGGATGGTGCTGCCGTCGGCGGTCACCGACCCGTGAACTGCCTCGGAGCCGTCTGTCGGTACGGATCGGAAGCTCACGTCTGCTTCGAACCGAAGCCTGGATGGTGCCATCGGTCGAGTCACGCCTCCGAGTGGGCGGTCGTGTCGTCGCTCGTGGTGATCCTGAGGTTCCCGTTGAAGACCCAGGTCGCCCGGGGAGCGTCCGCCCCCGTGTCTCGCGGCACCTCGACCGCCATGTCCTGGAAGGTGTAGTTGATCGCTGCGCCGCGACCGGTCAGGTAGTCCCACATCGCCTGACCGAGGTCGGCCCAGTCGACATTGCCGTCGGCGCCGTCGGCTCGATTGCTCAGCATCGTCATGTCTGCCCTTTCGTGGCACGCATCGTCCTCGTGCCCGTGAGATGTTCGCGCCGCGCTGCGACGTCCGTTCTCCCATGGTGCGGCTCTGAACCGAACTTAGGCAACTTCTGAACCAGCGTGCATAAGTTCCTGGCGTAGGACGAGGAACGCGCATGCTGTACTTGACTGACCGCCGGTCGGCAGACACGGGACCGGCACCAGGGGAGGGAATGCATGCGGGTACTTGTCGCCGGCGCGTCGGGCTTCGTGGGGAAGCGGCTGTGTGACGCGCTGGCCGAGCAGCACGACGTCCGGGCCATGACGCGCCGACCGGAGTCCTATCGCGGCGCCGGCATCGCCGTGGGGGCAGACGTCGGCGACGAGGACAGCCTGATGAGCGCCAGCGAGGGCTGCGACGCGGCGTACTACCTCGTCCACTCCCTGGGCCAACGCGACTTCGAAACCCGCGACGCCGACGCCGCTCGTGCCTTCGCCCGCGCCGCGGCGGCGAACGGACTGCGACGCATCGTCTATCTTGGCGGGCTGGGCGACGACGACGACCAGCTCTCGATGCACCTTCGCAGCCGCCGCGAGGTCGAGAGCCTGCTGGGATCGACCGACGTACCCGTGACGACACTGCGGGCCGGGATCATCGTCGGCGCCGGAGGCATCTCGTGGGAGCTCACCCGCCAGCTGGTCGAGCACCTGCCGGTCATGGTCACGCCGCGCTGGGTCCAGACCCGTACCCAGCCGATCGCCGTGGCTGACGTCGTCCGGTACCTGGTAGCGGTCCTCGACCTGCCCGAGGTGCAGTCTCGCAGTTTCGACATCGGCGGCCCCGAGGTGCTTCGCTACGTCGACATGCTGCGCCGGGTGGCGGCCATCGAGGGTCGGCGCATGCTCGTGATCCCGGTGCCGCTGCTGTCCCCGCGGCTGTCGTCACGCTGGTTGTCACTCGTCACCGACGTCGACGTACAGACCGGACGATCGCTGATCGACTCCATGACCAACGAGGTCGTGGTGCGAGACGACAGCATCCGCCGCCTTGTCGACTTCGAGCCCATGGACTACGACTCGGCGGTGCTCCAGGCACTGGGCGAACGGGCCAGGGCCAAGCGCGACGCTGGCGGCTCGAGGTCGGCGGCCGGACGCCGATGAGCCGCTCCTCGCCCGGAAGACGGTGGGAGCGGTTGCTGGGCCGGTTACCGAGCTCGCTGACCGTCAAGGTCCCCCGCAACCACCGCGAAGCCGACGAGCGGTTCGCCCGCCGCCGACGCGTGGTCGCCGCATTCTCCGTGGCAGGCGCCGGCCTGCTCGGACTGTCGCTCGCCAACCGGCCGGGATCACGGATGTTCTACGTCGGCACCCAGGCCGTGGCCGGAACCTGGACGGCCGGTGGCTTCGCGTCCGGTCCGCTCCACCTCGGGTGGGTACTGGACCGTGAGCAGGCGCTGCGCAGGCCGGTTCTCACGCCGATCGTGACCGGCGGCTGCGCCTTCGCCGTCTTCTACGGGGGTGCCCTTGTCGCCCGCCACATACCCGTGCTCGACGACGCGCTGCGCCGCATCCTGCGCTTCGCCGACCAGGGCTCCACTCCCCTGGTGCTGCTCACCACGCTCGCCAACGGCGCCGCGGAGGAAGTGTTCTTCCGCGGCGCGGTGTACGCGGCCGTCGGGGTCAAGCATCCGGTGGCCGTGTCCACGGCGGTGTACACCCTCGCCACGACGGCGACGCGCAACCCGGCCCTGGTCCTGGCGGGTGGCGTCATGGGCACACTGTTCGGCCTGCAGCGACGGGCCTCGGGGGGCATCCAAGCGCCGATCATCACCCATCTCACCTGGGCGACGCTGATGCTCCGCTACATCCCCCCGCTGTTCCGGCGCGAGGAATGACGGCACGTCGCGCGTGACTGGGCCGGCCGGAGCCCGACCGGTCAGTCGCTGGTCTGCTCGGCGGCGAGCCGCGCGGAGGCCTCGATCATCAGGGCGTGCACGAAGGCCTGCGGGAAGTTGCCGCGCAGCTGGTGCTGTGCCGCGTCGTACTCCTCGCAGTACAACTGAGGCGGACCGCACGCTGCGCGAGTGCGCTCGTACCAGCCGAGGGCGCCGAGGCTGTCTCCCTGCTGGGACGCCGCGAGTGCCATCCAGTAGCCGCACAGCTGGAACGCACCCTCGGCCTGGCCGAGCGGGCGCTCGTCCTGCTTGAAGCGATAGGCGAACCCGTCGCGGGTGAGCTCGCGCTGATACGCGGCCAGGGTCGCGACCGTACGCGGGTCGTCGGCCGGAACGGCACCGCGCAGGCCCGGGAGGAGCAACGCGGCGTCGAGGCGGTGGTCACCCGGGGCACGTCGCCAGCTGCCGGACTCCGGGTCGAGGGCGTGCTCGGACGTGTCGGCGACGATTCGATCGGCGAGGCTGATCCACTCGACGGCGTCGGCGCTCGACGGATGGGCCGACGCGATGGCTCGCAGGCCCGCCGCGCAGATCAGCCGGCTGTGGGTCCACGGCTGGTTGTCGATCTCCCAGATGCCCGCGTCCGGCTCGGTCCAGCGGCTCGCGATCGCCGCCGCGGCCGCTTCGGCGGCCCTCCACCCGTCCGTGTCGAGCCGGTCCAGTCTCGAGGCCGCCGCCAGGAGCAGAAGCGACTCACCGAACGCATCGAGCTGGAACTGCCGGTTGACCCAGTTGCCGACGAGATCGGAGCCACCCGGGTAGCCCGCCAGCCCGAGGCTCCGCTGGTCCGGTACGTCAGCCCCCGTGCTGGTGTAGGCAGGAGCCAGACGCTCGCCGTGCTCGACCAGCCGGGCGCTGACGAAGCGCACCGCGTCGTCGAGCAGGTCGAAGCCCCCGACTGTCGCCATCGCCTCTCCGGCGTAGCACTGGTCCCTGATCCAGACGTACCGGTAGTCGTAGTTGCGGCCCTCCTCGGCACGTTCGGGGAGGCTCGTGGTGGCGGCCGCCACCATCCCCCCGCCTGCTCCAGTCAGCCCGCGCAGCACGGCGTAGCTGTGCCGGACGTCGGGAGGGTCGAGGCAGTCGGACAGCTCCGGCACCGCGGAGCCCCAGTTCGTCTCGGTGGCGACCCACGCGGTGGCAGCGTCCACCGCCTCGGACGGCAGCTGCGTACCGATCTCGAGAGCCAGGTCGTGGCTGCTGCCCGCCGGCACGGTCAGATCCATTGTGAGCAGGCGTGAACCCCGGCCCCTCGTCGAGACTCGCGCGGCCCCCGCGCCGGACCACCGGACGTGCAGACCGTCCGTTCGCGCGGTCCACACCCCGGACTCGCGGGTGAGCCGCTGGAGCGCGCGGCCCATGCCGTACTGGGCACGGGCGTCGAGCATGACCCGGACGTGTGCGTCGCCGTCCACGGCAACGACCCTGCGGAGCACGACGGCCCGCTCCGGGTCGCCGGGGAACGCGAGGGCCTCGCGGCACTCGATGATGCCGGAGTTGGTGACCCAGCGACTGCGCCAGATGAGCGAGCTCGGCTCGTAGTACCCGCCCCACACGAACGGCTCGACCGGCGTCACCGCGTAGGCGCCCCGGCCGCCGATGAGAGAGCTGAAGACCGCGTCGCTCTCCCAGCGCGGGACGCACATCCAGACGATGTCGCCGCGTGGTCCGACGATTGCCCCCCGCTCCCCGTCGGCGAGCAGCGCGTACTCGCTGAGCACGTGTGGCGGGTAGTCCTCCGGCACCGGGTTCTTGCGTGCGACCGTCATGAGTTCGTCTGGTGCAGCCGCCGCGCTTGCGCCCAGGTGACGGCCGCCGATCCGGTGGCGACCGCGGCGCTGATCAGCGCGGGACGACGGTACTCGGCACGCAGGAACGCCAGGCCGACCATGCTGGCGGCGTGTAGCGCGTCGACCACGACCGACAGCTCCAGCACCTCCGCCCGAGGCAGGGACGCCTGGGCAGCCCCCTGCACGAGGTAGCGCGCGCCGAGCAACCGGACCCACCCCCGCCCCGGCGGGACGCTTCCCGCCGCCGCGTCCGCGACCGTCTCGGGCCGGCCGAGCAGGACGGCGCCCAGAGCCGTGTTGGCAACGCCGATCAGTCGCGACTGCACCGCCACGCTCTGCCCGCTCATCGAGCAGACCGCCGACTCAGCAGCGCCACCGTGACGGCGGCTGCGGCCGCACCCAGCGACACCAGGACGCCGTGGTGCTGTGACGCCCATAGCTGCGGGTCGTCCTGGTGGGACCGGTCGTCGAAGACGCCGTGCGAGCCGAAGTCGTGTCCTCCGCCGCCGTCTGCGGGCTCCCAGAGGTTCGCCGGCGCATCCGGGTCTTTGGGCTTGTCGGTCTGCTGGCCCGACAGTCCGGTACGGGCGAGGTAGCGGTCGAGCAGCCCCGGCGCCAGCGCGTTGGCGGCCAGCGTGGCCGCGGTACTCGACCCGACCCAGTACTCCCGACGATGCGGATGGTCGGCGGCGTACACGACCGCCTTGGCGGCGAGCTCCGGCTGGTAGATGGGCGCAACCGGCTGAGGGTGGCGGGGCAGGCGTGACAGCACCCAGGAGAACTGCGGTGTGTTGACCGCGGGCATCTGCACCATCGTGACGTGGACATTGCTCTTGGCGTTGAGCAGCTCGCAGCGCAGTGCCTCGTGGAACCCCTGGATCGCGTGCTTCGCGCCGCAGTACGCGGTCTGCAGCGGTATCCCCCGGTAGGCGAGGGCCGAGCCGACCTGGACGATGGTGCCCTTGTCGCGCGGGCGCATGTACTGCAGCGCGGCCATCGTCGCGTACACGTAGCCGAGGTAGCTGACCTCCGTCACGCGTTTGTACTCCTCGGGCTTGATCTGCTCGAACGGCGAGAAGACCGACGTGAACGCCACGTTGACCCATACGTCAATGGGGCCGACCTCCTCCTCGACGCGGCGAGCGGCGTCGAACACCGCCTCGTGGTCGGACATGTCGATGGGAATCACGACGGGTGTGCCTCCCGCCCGACGCACGTCGTCGGCTGCCCCCTCCAGACCCTTCTGCCCACGCGCGAGCAGGGCGACGGTGTCGCCACGGGCGGCGAACGCCTGCGCGACCGCTCGGCCGATGCCGCCACTGGCGCCGGTGACGACGACGGTCGATGCCTGTGGTGGTGGGCTCATGGGGGCGGCTCCTCGCGTTCGTGGACGCGCAGGCGACGGCCTGCGGGGGTGCTCACATCCTCACCCACGCCCCGGGAGACGGCCATCGCGACCCCCGCTCGGGACCTGTTGACAGCCGCCCCGACTGGCGGTCTACTGGCCTGCAGATCGGGGTTCCTGGCGAAGGAGGCACGCCGATGACCACCACGCCCGAAACCGAACAGCCCGGCGGCGAAGGAGTCCTCGCCGGCCTCGACTCGCAGGTGACGACGTCGTTCTACTGGTACCTCGCGGTGCTGTCGTGCATCGGCGGGTTCCTGTTCGGGTACGACACCGCCGACATCGGCTCCGTGCTCGACTTCATTCCTTATCACCTGTCCAGCTTCCAGACCGGGTACCTCGTCGCAGGGGCGTCGATCGGGGCCGCGGTGGGGGCCTTGGCGGCAGGACCGTTGACCGACCGCTTCGGTCGAAAGTCCCTGCTGATCGTCGACGCAGCGATCTACGCGCTCGGCGCCATCTTGTCGGCGGTGGCAGTCAACACGGCGATCCTCCTCATCGCCCGTACCCTCATCGGGCTCGCGGTGGGTGCAGACTCCGCGATCGCGACGGCCTACATCGCCGAGTTCGCCCCGAAGAACCGGCGCGGGGCGTTGATGATCATGCAGCAGTGGATGATCACGGTCGGCATCTTGGTCTCGTACGTGATCGCGGTGGCGATCTTCAAGATCGCCCCCGGTTCGGCCACGGGCGCCGACTGGCGGCTCATTCTCGGCCTGGGAGCGGTGCCCGCGCTGGTCGCGCTCGGGCTGCGGACGCGGATGCCAGAGTCCCCTCGGTGGCTGATGCTGCACGAGCGTTATGCGGACACCCAGAAGGCCCTCTCCTCGCTGGGCATGGAGGTCACGGAGGACGAGGTACGCGACACCGCCGAGCAACTGTCCGAGAAGGAACGCCAACTGGAGCAGAAAACGCTGTGGACCCCAGGGGTCAAGCGCGCGCTGTGGATCGTCTGCGCCTTCTTCGCCTTCCAGCAGATCACCGGCATCAACATCCCCTTCTACTACGGCCCGAAGATCATGGGCGGGTACCTCCAGTCCAGCAAGTCGGCGGTCGATTCCGCCGTCGCGGGGGTGGAGGCGGCAATGATCCTGGGCGCAGTCAACG
>JAWWPH010000557.1:0-5221 GCA_033850875.1 Nocardioidaceae bacterium
TCCCGTAAACAGGGGGGCGGAAGGTCGGCCCGTGCACCCCTCAACCCTCCCTCTGCCGAGACGTCACCAAGGGCCCTGTTCTGTCGGCGTGTCGTGCCCTGATTGAGGTCTCGGCGCACGAACGCCGGGATGGGCGGTACGGGCCGCCCGGTCGGCGGGACATCTGCGCCCGCTCAGCCGGACATTTGCGCCCGCTCGGCGGGACATTTGCGCCCGCTCGGCCGGGGTCGGCGGCTACTCGGCGTCGAGGTAGGGCTCCAACTCGTGCATCGCCGCCCCGAAGACCCAGCTCAGCAGCAGCACGTCGTCGACGTAGCCACCGGGACGGAAGTCGGGGACGAGGTCGATCGGTGTGATGAGGTAGTCGAGAGCGGCGATGACCAGCCGCACCCGGGCCAGGCTGGCGGCCCCGGCAGGCACCTCGTCCTCAGGGTGGCGGGCCACCTCGATGTCGGCTACCGGGGCCTGGGAGGCCTCCAACCTGTCGGCGCGGTCGCGGAGCAGGTGTACGGCAGCACCGACCCGGTCCTCGACCGCCGACAGCGGTGCGTCGCTGTAGTCGAGGGTCTCCACGATCTCGGCCAGCTGACGCAGCCCCGCAGGCTCGTCGATGATGACGCCCGCGCGCTTGCGCGACGCGCTGAACGACGGTGTCTGCAGGACCTTGGTCACCGTCGACTTGGGCGCACGGAACAGCGGCTTCCAGCTCTGCTCGGTCACCCGTGGTCCCCGGCCGCGTCGTGAGCCTCGGCGCGTGCCACGCGTCAGCTCCCCAGCGCTGAGCCCGATGAGCGAAGGTTCTCGCAGGCGGTCACGACGCGGGCGGCCATCCCGGCCTCGGCGGCCTTGCCGTACGACCGCGGGTCGTACACCTTCTTGTCCCCGACGTCACCGTCGACCTTCAGCACTCCCGCGTAGTTCGTGAACATGTGGTCGACGATGGGCCGGGTGAACGCGTACTGGGTGTCGGTGTCGACGTTCATCTTCACCACGCCATAGTCGAGAGCTTCCCGGATCTCCTCCAGCAGCGACCCGGAGCCGCCGTGAAAGACGAGATCGAACGGCTTCGCGTCGTCGCCGAGCCCGGCCTCCTTGGCGACCGCCTCCTGCGCCGCGTGCAGGATCTCCGGCCGCAGCTTCACGTTGCCCGGCTTGTACACGCCATGCACGTTGCCGAACGTCAGCGCGGTCAGGTAGCGGCCGTTGTCCCCTAGCCCGAGGACGTCGGCGACCCGCTGCGCGTCACCGGGAGTGGTGTACAGCTTCTCGTCCATCGCGCCGACGGTCCCGTCCTCCTCGCCACCGACCACGCCGACCTCGATCTCGAGCACCACGTGGGCCGCGGCGGCCGCTTCCAGCAGCTCGCGCGCGATCGACAGGTTCTCCTCGAGCTCTACCGCGGAGCCGTCCCACATGTGCGACTGGAACACGGGAAGCCCACTCGCCGCCACCCGCTTGGTCGACTCCTCGAGCAGGGGGCGCACGAACCCGTCGAGCTTGTCCTTCGGGCAGTGGTCTGTGTGGAGCGCGACGTTGACGGGATACTTCTTCGCCGCTTCCTGCGCGAACGCGGCGAAGGCCAGCGAGCCGGCGACCATGTCCTTAATGGTGGCGCCGGACAGGAACTCCGCACCGCCCGTCGACACCTGGACGATGCCGTCGCTCTCCGCCTCGGCGAAACCGCGCAGCGCGGCGTGCAGCGTCTGTGACGAGGAGACGTTGATGGCGGGGTAGGCGTACGCGTTCGCCTTCGCCTTGTCGAGCATGGCGTTGTAGACGTCGGGGGTGGCGATTGGCATGAAGGGCTCCGGATCGCAGGCGGCATGTACGCCGACCAGTATCGCGTGAGCGCAGGGAGACTGCCACTGGCCTCCCGGCGCTCGACGGCCTCCTGCGCCGCTCAGCCGCGGGCCGTAGCCGCGTGCTGCCGGATCCACGTATGCATCGCGATGGCGGCAGCGGCGCCGGCGTTGATCGACCGGGTCGAGCCGAACTGGGCGATCGACAGCGTCGACCGGCAGGCCCGCCGCATGCCGTCGGTGAGCCCCGGTCCCTCCTGGCCGAAGACCAGTACGCACGACTGGGGCAGCTCCGCGGCCTCGATGGGCTGAGCGCCGGGCAGGTTGTCGATCCCGTAGAGAGGGAGTCGCGCCTGCACCGCCCAGGTATCGAACGCGTCGACGCTGTCGTGGTGCCGGATGTGCTGGTACCGGTCGGTGACCATCGCCCCACGACGGTTCCACCGTCTGCGCCCGACGATGTGCACCTCCGCCGCGAGGAACGCGTTGGCGGTGCGGACCACCGACCCGATGTTGAGGTCGTGCTGCCAGTTCTCGACCGCGACGTGGAAGGGGTGGCGTCGCGCATCGAGGTCGGCCACGATCGCGTCCAACCGCCAGTACCGGTAGCGGTCCACGACGTTGCGCCGGTCGCCCCGCTCGAGCAGGTCCGGGTCGTACTCCTCCCCTGCCGGCCACTCGCCGGACCACGGGCCGACGCCGATCTCCGGCCGGTCTGCCGCCGCGGTGGAGCGGCCTCCAGGCTCCGAGACAGGGCCGTCGGGCGGCCCAGAATTTACCGGATATGGTGCTCGATCCACCGATCCAGGGTAAGGCGACGGTTACCCTCGGCGTGTGTACAACGACCTCCAACAGCTCGCGCTGCTGCACGGCCTGCTCGATCCGCACTCGTGGATCGACCGGTTCGGCGCGTACGCGCTGTGGGGCGTCGCCCTCATCATCTTCATCGAGTGCTGGCTGTTCCCGTTCCTGCCCGGCGACTCCCTGCTGTTCGTGGTCGGCCTCCTGATCCAGCAGGACAAGCAGGTCACGTCCCCGATCTGGCTCGCCTGCCTGGTGCTCAGCGTGGCGGCCGTGGCCAGCAACATCGTCGGCTACCTCGTCGGCGCGCGCGCCGGGCCGGCGATCTTCAACCGTCCTGACTCGCGCTTCTTCAAGCAGGCACACGTCGACCGGACGTTCGCCTTCTTCGACAGGTACGGCAAGCGGGCGGTCTTCCTCGCGCGTTTCGTGCCGATCGTGCGGACGTTCATCACGCTGGCCGCCGGCGTCGGCCGGATGCCGATGCGGCGCTTCGTGGCCTACTCGGCGCTGGGCGGTGTGGTGTGGGCCACCGGGGTGACCCTGCTGGGCTTCTGGCTCGGCAACGTGGCGCTGCTCAACAAGCACCTCGACCTGGTGCTGATCGCGATCGTGGCGGTCTCCCTGGTCCCGGTACTCGTCGAGACGCTGCGCAGCAGGTCGCAGACCCGCGATCCCCGCTATGACGAGGAGAGTGAACGGCTCGAAGTCCTGCGCCGCGCGGAGGAGGAGCGCTGACGTCGCGCGGCCGAGCGGTCCGCTGAGTTCGCAGAGCCGACTTGCGTGCGTCGGTCGGGCTCAGAGCAGCGGGCACGTCGGGTCGCAGTCCCGCAACAGCTCGCGGCAGCGGACGGCCTCGGCGGTGTCGCCGATCGAGTCCGAGGCGGCGGCCAGTGCGGCGAGGCAACGCAGGAAGCCCTGGTTGGGTTCGTGCGACCAGGGGACCGGGCCGTGTCCCTTCCACCCGTTGCGCCGCAGGGCGTCGAGGCCACGGTGGTAGCCGACCCTGGCGAAGGCGTAGCTCGTGAGGTCCTCTCCCGCCGCCATCTCCTGCTCGGCGAGGACCGCCCAGGCCAGCGACGACGCGGGGTACGTCCGCGCGACGGTCCGGGCATCGCCGCCGACGAGCTCGGCGGCGGCGGGATCGGTCGGGAGGTGCACGGGCTCGGGGCCACCGAGGAGG
Organism: Nocardioidaceae bacterium; assembly: GCA_033850875.1. Lineage (GTDB taxonomy): Bacteria > Actinomycetota > Actinomycetes > Propionibacteriales > Nocardioidaceae > DASQEH01. Next base: position 3,784 of record JAWWPH010000557.1, read on the forward strand.
TTGTCGAAGCTCATGGCGCCATCATGCCCGGCGTAGCCGACAGCACGCGGCGCCCCCGTCCGTGCCTCGCCTGCAGCTCAGGCATCCTCTTCCTGGACGGCACTCGGCAGCATCATCGTGTACGCCTGCGGAAGAACCTTCCAGGTACGGGCCGGCATCGGTCCCGCGAGCTCGCCGTCGGTATCGCAGCAGAACTCCTGCCCGCTCACGCTGATCTCGCGGGCCCGTGCGGTCCGGACGTCGTCTCGCTCGTCGTGCGTGCCCCCTCTGAGGTGGATGCCGTACGCGAGCCGGTCGAGCGGCTTCATGGCGAAGGAGACCAGCACGTCGGCGAGGCCGTCGGTCGGGTCTGCGTCGGGTGTCAGCTCCGTCCCGCCACCGACGCGGCTGCCGTTCCCGATGGCAACCTGCAGGACCCGCCGTGAGCCGTCCGCGAGGACCTCTCCGTCGGCTACGACGCGGATCCGATGGCCTTTGGTACCAAACGCCGCGATCAGCGCTCCGACGGCGTACCCGGCGCGGCCGAGTCGGCTCTTGTACGGCTTCGCCTCCATACCCGCGTCCGCGCCGACGCCGGCATGGACGACGTTGACGACGACGCCGCCGGAGTCGTCGGTGAGGATGTCGACCGGCGTCGCGCGACCCTCGAGGACGACGGCAGCAGCACGGACCGGGTCCAGCGGGATGTGCAGGCCGCGCGCGAAGTCGTTGCCCGTTCCCAGCGGGATGAGGCCGACGGTTGCCTTCCCGAGGATCTCCTGGTCGTACAGAACGGAGATCGCCTCGTGCATGGTCCCGTCGCCGCCGGCCACGACAAGGTCACGTCCGCCGAGCTCGGCGAGCGCCTCCTCGAGCTCCTCACGACCGTTGGTGTGGACGACGTCGACCCGGCAGCCCGCTCGCAGCGCCGTAACGGCCTTCTCCACGGCATCGGACTCGCCGTCGCCGGCAGCGGCGTTCGCGATCAGCACGATGTCGTCCACGCTGCGAACCGTAGCGGGAATCCGCCGAGTTCTGCGCATTTCGCCCAACACCTGTGGCTCGCGGGTCCGCTAGCATCTACTCTCGCCGCTGCGTCGTCGACAGCTTCGGAAGGGGCGCGGATGCCCGCGATCGTGATCGTCGGCGCCCAGTGGGGCGACGAGGGCAAGGGCAAGGCCACCGACGTGCTCGGCAGCCGCGTCGACTACGTCGTCAAGTTCAACGGCGGCAACAACGCGGGTCACACCGTCGTGATCGGCGACGAGAAGTACGCCCTGCACCTGCTCCCCAGCGGCATCCTCACCCCCGGCTGCGTGCCCGTCATCGGCAACGGCGTCGTCGTGGACCTGCCGGTGCTCTTCGAGGAGATCGACGCGCTGGAGACGCGGGGCGTCGACACGTCCCGGCTGGTGGTCAGCGCCAACGCGCACGTCATCGCCGAGTACCACCGCACTCT
>JAWWPH010000561.1:0-2935 GCA_033850875.1 Nocardioidaceae bacterium
AGTCGACCCGCCTTGAACCGGGACCCCGCGGCTGCAGTGGCGCTGGTAGCGCCAGACTGGGGCGATGGCTTCGTATTCGGTCAACCCCGCGGCCGTGGACCGCGCCCGCTCACTCATCGACTCGCGCCAGTACGTGCTCGACAGCGACTGGGGTGGCGTACAGCCGACGGCTGCCGACCAGAACGCCTATCTGTCGTCGCACACCTGGTCCCAGTACGCCCAGTGGCACTTGGGGCTCACCGAGGGAGCAGCCGACGAGACAAAGGGGCGTTATGCCTTCGTCTACGGCGACTTCCGGCGGGTTCACCGCACGGCGCTGATCGCCTGCGTGTACCGGGCGAGCGAGTGGCGCCACAAGGAGGTGGAGCTGGCCGCGCACGAGCTGCTCCAGCACCTCGACCGCGTGTCGGCCTGACGCGCCTAGCGTGACGGCGACCGATGCTGGCGCTCCCTGCGCAGTGCAGCATCGGCACGGGCGATGACGTCGTCGAGCGAATCACGCTCCAGCAACTCCGCCAGACCCACGCTGATCGAAGCTCGCTGATCGCTCCCGAGCTCCCCGTTCACCTGGAGGAACCGTTCGGCGGCGCTCTCGATACTGACGTCCACGAGGGCGCAGACGAACTCGTCGCCTCCGTACCGGACGATCAGGTCGTAGCCCCTCAGGTGCGAGCGGATCGTGTCCACGACGCGCCCGAGCAAGCGGTCCCCGGCCGCATGCCCCTGCGTGTCGTTGATCGCTTTGAGCCCGTCCACGTCGACGAACGCCACCACGAGCGGCTCGTTCGTCCGCTGAGCTCGGATCACCTCGCGGGCCAGCTCCAGCATTCCGGCATCACGTCGGTGGGCACCCGTCAGGTCGTCGATCGACGACGCGGCGCGATCGCGCGCCGACAGGATCCGGTCGGTCGATGCGGCTTCGCGGTCGTCGGCAGCATGGCGTCGGTCGCCGGCGGCGCCGCGCCTGTCCCGCCAGGCGCCCGCGCGATCCGAGACCGCCCCCTGGTCGACGGACTGCGCGACCTCGTCGCGCGCATCGGCACGACGGTCTCGGGCGTCCGCGCGCTCGTCTCGGGTCTCGGAGGCCCGGTCGTACGCGGCCGAGATCTGGTCGCGGTCCTCCGCGGTAAGGTCGCGGTCACTCGCGTTCTGGTTCCGGTGGTCGGCTTGCGATCGGGTGCGCGGTTCGTCGTCGCTTGGGGGAGGTTGCGAACCGTCGCCTGGCATCTCTACATCGTAAGGGGCAGTGACCGGCCCTCGATCGGGCAGAGCGTGACAAACGTGCAGAAGCGATCTACGGTGTCATGCGTAGAGTAAAAGAAGGGTTACTAACCGTGACAGAACTGCCAGGACGGCGGCCTCGGCGCGCAGACCACTCGGGTGAAGCGGAGCACGGTGCGAGATCCGACGCTGCACGAGACCGCGACGTCGTCGCCGACGAGCGGGACCGGATCGCAGACCAGCGCGACGCCGTGGCCGACCTGCGCGACGGCGACACGACCGATCGGGAGCTCGAGATCGACTCGACGTTCGCGGCCGCAGAGGAGCGCGACGCCCAGGCCGACGCCCGCGACTTCGTAGCGGACGAGCGTGACATGGCCGCCAACCTCGAGGCCTTCGTGCACGACGTCGACGACACCGCCGCCTTCAACGACCGCAACCTCGCGAAGCAGGACCGGACGCACGCCAAAGCGGATCGGATCGCGTCCGAGGAGGACCGGTACGTGCTCGCGGACATCCCTCCCGGTACGCACCAGCACGACAGCGCCATGGATGAGCGCATCACCACGGCGGTGGAACGGATCCAGGCAGCCAGCGGTCGGGACCAGGCCGCGCAGGCACGTGACCGCGCGGCGCGGCGCAGGCACCCGGCGACCCCCGACGACGACTGACCCCCGAGGGGTCGGGTAGTCCTCGCCGAGGAGTCACGTGGTTCCTCAGGGCGAACCGGGCTGGAAACCCTGCCACGGAACGGCCCGCTCGAAGGCCGCCGCTGCGCGCAGGGTCAGGGCGTCCGCCCAGCGCGGCCCCGTCACCTGCAGCCCGACGGGCATCGCGTCGGCGCCGAACCCGGCCGGTACGGATGTCGCCGGCATGCCGGTCAGGTTCGCCGGCAGGCAGCTCGTACACCAGTCGTCGAAGAACGGGTCGACCGGCCGGCCCTCGATCTGGGCGGGGGTCTCCAGGCCGACCCCGAACGCCGTGAGCTGCATGGTCGGGGTGAGCAGCAGGTCGTGCCGCTCGAAGAACTCCGCCCACACCCGGGTGTACCGCGCCTTCTCGTGCAACGCGTCGACGTACTGTCCCGCCGAGATGCCCCGGCCCGCCTCGATGATCTCGGCGGTCCCGGCAGACAGCAGGTCCTTCGCCGTCGCCAGCAGGGGTCCCTCCGACGCGAAGCCCTCCGCCAACGCGAGAGTGTTCCACAGCTCCGTGGGATGCTGCGTAACCGGCGCCGCCTCGACCAGCTCGCAGCCGAGCTCCGCGAACACCTGCAGGGCCGACTCGAAAACGGCCCGCACGTCGGAGTCGACCGGCAGCATGCCCAGGTCCGTCGACCAGGCGATGCGGAGCCCCCTCAGGTCGTCGGGCCGGCGGACGGCGTCGAGGTAGTCGACGGGGTCCGGACCGGGAGAGGTCATGTCGTCAGCTGCCGCGGGGCCGCAGATGACGGCCAGCATGAGGGCGGCGTCGCGTACCGACCGGGTGAGGGGTCCGTCCACCGAGAGGGTCTTCCATCCCTTGAAGCCTGGCTCCTTCGGGACCAGGCCGAACGTCGGCTTGTGCCCCACAACGCCGCAGAACGACGCCGGGATACGGATGGATCCGCCGCCATCGCTGGCATGGGCCATGGCCACCATGCCCGATGCCACCGCGGCGGCGGCCCCGCCGCTCGATCCGCCGGGGGTGAGGGTGTGGTCCCAGGGGTTGTGGG
>JAWWPH010000568.1:0-3452 GCA_033850875.1 Nocardioidaceae bacterium
GAGCTGACACGCGGGCCATCCAGTCGATCAGCCCGGCCGTGAAGTCGCGGTGCAGGTGTTGTACGACGAGGACCGGTGCCGCGGTGCCCGCGAGGCCGGCCAGCAAGGTTGCCAGTGCGCTCGGGCCGCCTGTCGATGCCGCTATCGCCACGGTCCGGCGCAGCCCTGCCGGGGCAGCGTTCTCCCGGCATTCCGACCCGCGGTCGAGGCTCGTACGTCGGTGCCTTATCACGTGGACCTTTTGCAGAATGCGGACGTTCCGCCGTAGCTGCGACTCGAGTTCGGCGGTCCATCGCTCCGGCTTCGGAAGTGCGTCCAGGGCACCAGCAACGAGTGCATCGACGACCGAGGCGGAGCGCCGGTCGTCGACACTGTGCGACAGGACGAGGATCGGGGTCGGGGCCAGCGCCATGATCTGTTCGATGACGTGCCGGCCGCCACCGTCGGGGAGGTACAGGTCGAGAGTGACGACGTCGGGTCGTAACTCGACCGTGCGCTCGATCGCATCCGCGCTGGACGCCGCCTGGCCGACGACGACGATGTCACCGTCGGCTTGCAAGATGCGGACGACCAGCGCCCTGGTAGCGGTCGAGTCCTCGACCACGACGGCTCGGATGGGCTTGAGGGGAGCGGCTGACGTCATCGTCGGCTGCCGAGCAGCCGGTCGACAGCCGACAGCAGGCTGGCCTCGTCGAAGCCGCTCTTGACGATGTAACCGTCGGCCCCCACGTCGAGCCCGCGCTGGCGGTCGGCGTCGCTGGCGCGCGAGCTGAGGATCAGCACCGGCGTGTTGGCGAGTGCCGCGTTGCTGCGGATGGCCTCGGTAAGCGCGAAGCCATCCAGGTTGGGCATCTCGACGTCGGTCAGAACGAGATCGGCGGGCTCCTCGGCGAGCAGGGCCAGCGCCTGCTCCCCGTCCGACGCCACGCGGACATTGAAGTGGGCCCGCTCGAGGATGCTGCGCTGGAGCTCGCGAACGGTGAGGGCGTCGTCCACGACCAGGATGCGGGGCTGGGGGCCGTCGACGGCGAGAGGCGGCGGGGTGACGGCCTGCGCCTGGCCGGACCGCTGTGCGCGCGCGATGAGTCCGGGTGGGTCGAGAACCAGGAGCACCGACCCGTCCGGTTCGACGCTCGCGCCGGCAACCGCGGAAACCTTCGGCAGCAGTCGGCTCAGGCCCTTCAGTACGACGTCTCGCTGGCCGAGCAGCCGGTCGATCTTGAACGCGTGCCGTTGCGTGGAGTCGGCCAGTACCACGATGGGACCGTCAGACACCGTCCCCGGCCCCGCGCCGAGGGCTTCCGACAGCACGGACGTCGCAACCGCACGGTTGTCGACCCAGACGACGGCGCGGCCCTCGGCGTGCGTCGTCGCGGCGGCGGAGTCGACCTGCGAGCGCACGACGCGGTGGAACGGCAGTGCGTAGCGAGCGCCGCCGGCCTCGACGAGCAGGCACCGCAGTACGGCAAGCGTGATAGGGACGATGATGCGGAACTCCGCACCCACGCCCGGTTTGGACCGTACCTCGATGCGCCCCCGTGCCGCCTCCACGTTGGCCCTCACGACGTCGAGGCCGACTCCGCGACCGGACAGGTCGGTCACGAAGGATGCCGTGGAGAGCCCGGACCGAAGCGTCAGTCCGACTACCTCGTCGTCGCTCAGCCCGTCGGTGTCGAGTCCGTGGCGGCCGGCTTCCTGCCGGACGCGGTCCAGGTCGACTCCGCGTCCGTCGTCGGTGACCGCGATGATGACCTCGGAGCCCAGCTGCATGGCGTGGAGCCGGATCGTGGCCTGTGCCGGCTTGCCCGCGGCGAGACGCTCGTCGGGCGTCTCGATGCCGTGGTCGATGGCGTTGCGGACCAGGTGGAGCAGTGAGTCCGACAGCTGGTGAAGCACCCCTCGGTCCAGCTCGGTGTCGGTGCCTCGGGCGTCCCAGCGGATGTCCTTGCCCTGGCTGCGCGCGAGGTCACGGACGGTCCTCTGGAGCGCGTCGGTGATCGTCGAGACGGGCACCATCTGGGTGCGCATCGCCCTGTCCTGCAGATCGTTCAGCGCCCGCGACAGCTCGTTGAACTCGGCGATCGACCCAGGGTCGGTCCCGAAGCGGTCACTCAGCATGCGACCGACCCTCAGATGCGCCGACGCGGACTCGCTGACGAGCCGGCTCAGCTCCTCGAGTCGCTCCAGCGGCACCATGACGATCGCCGCGGTTCGAGACGTCGCTCCCGTGGCCGGCCCTGGGGCGGGCGGCGACGCGCTGCCGGCCTGCTGCTGCGGTGCCGGTGCAACCGGGTCCGCAGCCGGTGGCGACGGCAACGGGAGAGGCCGCGACGCACCCTCCACCACCGGCCCGGACGGTGCTCGCGCCGGCGATGAGGGCGGCTGGAGCCGGCCACCGACCGTCGCTGGGGGACTGAGTTCCGGCGTCTCGAGAGGACGAGCCCGGACGAGGCCGTCGTGCTCAGGCTCGCCGGTCGACCGCTCGATGACCGACACCAGACCGTCGACACCGGCGAGCAGGGTGTCGATCAGCGTGGGCGTCGCCTCGGTGCGACCCTCGCGGAGGTCGGACACGAGATCCTCGAGCGAATGGGCGAGGCTGCTGACGTCGGGCAACCCGGCGACGGCAGCGGAGCCCTTGATCGTGTGCAGCTCACGGAAGATGGAGTCGACCAGCGGCTTGTCGTTGCCCGTCTGCTCCAACTGGAGTAGGAGCCCCCCGAGTGTCGCCAGCCGGCCCGCTGCCTCCTGGGCGAACAGGTCACGGATCTGGGCGCCACTGATGACGACCATCAGGTGTGCCGGGCGAGTGCCGCTGGGCGCAGTTCGGATCCCTCGTCGAGGCCTACGGCGTGCGGGGTGACGGAGTCGAGCAACGCCTGGACGTCGAGCAGTACCGCCACAGAGTCGCCGACACGGTAGCTCCCGTCGCTGCTCGCGAGCTCGGTCGGACCGAGGTAGTCGTCGAGGAGGGCTCGTCGGGGGGAGGCCGTCGCACTCAGGCCGGCGGGGCCGTGCCCGGTATGCAGTACCACCGCGAAGGCGACGTGCTCGGTGCGCCCCACCCCGAGAAGGGTGGCCGTGTCGAGGAGCGGAACGATCTCTCCGCGCAGGTTGAACAGCCCCAACACCATCGACGGTGCGGTGACCAGTGGGGTCAGCGGCGGCGCGGGTACGACCTCGCGCACCCATCCCATGGGCACGGCGTAGAAATCCTTGCCGACGGGAACCAGTACAGCGTCCATGCCGTCAGCCGGTCCCGTCGGCCGCGGCTGCGGTCGCGGCGGTGGTTTCGAGGTTTCCGGCGAGGTCGGCGAGGTTGCCTGCAGCGGACGCGATCTGGTCGGCTGTCGCCGACACCTGACGGCTGGAGTCGTTGAGCTGCTCCATCGTCTCCACCACCTGCGCGGTCGCGCTGCGCTGCTGCTGAGTCGTCATCCGCACCTGCGCGT
>JAWWPH010000570.1:0-3591 GCA_033850875.1 Nocardioidaceae bacterium
GCGCGTCGTCGCGGAGCGTGTCGTAGGCATCCCCGCGGCTGCAGCGGCCGGGTACGACGCCGCCCGTGGGGACGTGATCGCCCGCTGCGACGCCGACACGGTCCCCCCGCCGGACTGGGTGGCCCACATCTCGGCGGTCATGGGTGCGTGCCCCGTTCCTGACGCGGTCACCGGCTCCGGCCGGTTCTACGACCTGCCGGCGTGGCTGGCTCCGCTGGCGCGCCCGGTGTACCTCGGCAGTTACTACGTGCTGGTCCACGCAGCCCTCGGTCACCGCGCCCTGTGGGGCTCGAACATGGCGATCCGCCGCAACGTCTGGGAGCAGGTACGCGGCGACGTGCATCGGTACGAGCCCGAGACCCACGACGACATGGATCTCTCCTTCGCGCTCGGACCGCGCCGGAGGCTGACATACGACCGGACACTCGTCGTCGGCGTGTCGGCGCGCTCGCTGCGCGGATGGAGCCAGGTCCGGCGTCGCTTCCGCCGGGCGGTCCGGACCCTGAGGTTGAACTGGCGGCTCGCTCCTCCCTGGGAGCGCTGGCATATCCGCCTCCAGGCACGCCCGACGTCTTCTCGTTGACCTCGCGGTGTGACCTTCGACTACGAGGACAAGCCGTCGGCTTCACGGTTCGTCGACGTCTTCTGGCGCAGGCACGACGCCGGCGACGGGCCACCCTCGCCGCCGCCGGCGCCTGCTGGGACGTCGCGATGACTTCCGGCCGTACGACGTGTCTACACGGCAGGATCCTGGTCAACCGGAGGTTGTGAACATGCGCAAGGTCGTCGCATACGAGCTGGTGTCCCTCGACGGCGTCGCGGAGAACCCCGACCGGTTCTTCCCCGACTGGGACGACGCGATGGAGGCCAACCTCGCGGCCGTCATCGGCGAGCAGGACGCGGTGATCCTCGGCCGCCGCAGCTATGAAGAGTGGGCCGGTTACTGGCCGGGCAGCGAGGTCGAGCCGTTCGCGACGTTCATCAACGCGGTGGCGAAGTACGTCGCGACCTCCACCTCGCTCGATCCGAAGTGGGGGAACACGACGGTGATCGCGGCGGATGAGCTGGTCGGGTTCGTACGGGACCTGAAGAAGCAACCAGGAGCCGACATCGGCGTGCATGCGAGCATCTCGCTCGCCCAGTCACTGCTCGGCGCAGGCGTCGTGGACGAGCTCCGGCTGGTGATCGCACCCAGGATCGTGGGCAGCGGGCGAAGACTCCTCGATGGCTTGCCGGGGATTCGCCTCGAGACGATCCGGAGCTCGACCTCACCGGCCGGTTATCTGCTCGTCGACTACCGGGTCATCGGCTGAGCGAGGTCCCGAGCTTGTCCGAAACGACACGCGCGGAGCACAATGCCCGGAATGGATCCGGCGGACGAGCTTCGCGCCATGGTGACCGGGTTCCGGCTGTCCGCTGCGCTCAGTGTCGCAGCCGACCTCGGCCTGTCGGACGAGCTGGCCGACGGTCCGCGGACGGTCCCCGAGCTCGCCGCGTCGGTGTCCGCCGACGAGGACAGCCTGCGGAGGCTGCTGCACGCGCTGTCCACCGTCGGCGTGTACGAGGAGCGGGACGAGGACGTGTTCGCCACCACGGCGCTCGGCGAGGGCCTGCGCTCCGACGTCCCCGGAAGCATGCGTCCACTGGCACGTACCCTCGCGGACCCGGCGACGTGGGCCGCGTGGGGGCATCTCGGGCACAGCGTTCGTACGGGGGACAACGCCTTTCAGGCGCTACACGGCACGGACGTATGGAGCTACCGGCAGGCCCACCCCGAGAGCAACGCCGTCTTCAACGACAACATGACGGCGCTGAGCTTCCACGTCGCTCACGCTGTCGCGCAGGCCTACGACTTCTCCGGCCTGTCCCGGGTCGTCGACGTGGGGGGCGGCCAGGGCAGCCTGCTCGAAGAGGTGCTGAAACGCAACGAGCACCTGACCGGAGCAGTGTTCGACCAGGCGCACGTGGTGACGTCCGCCCGCGCGCAAGCGATGTCAGCCTCGGTGTCCGCCCGCTTCTCCGTCGAGAGCGGTAGCTTCTTCGAAGCAGTCCCGCCTGCAGATGCGTACCTGCTCAAGTCGATCCTTCACGACTGGCCTGACGACCGCTGCGTGCAGATCCTGCGGAGCTGCGAGCGCTCACTCGCACCAGGCGGGGTGGTCCTCGTCGTGGAGACCGTGCTCGGCCGCCGCGGGCACGAGGTCGACGCGGCGTTCTCCGATCTCAACATGCTCGTGCTCCCAGGTGGGCGTGAGCGTACCGAGCAGCAGTACGCGGCACTCTTCGACGACGCCGGGCTCCGACTGAGCCGGACCCTCGACACGACTTCGCGATACTCCATCGTCGAAGCCAGGTCAGCGCGTACCAACCGGGCGTGAGCACCACCACGACCGCGCGTCATGAGGCGCCGCCGTGGACAATGGCGACATGAGCGAGCCAAGCGCGAAGGACGTCGTCGAGGAGCTGTTCCGGCGGCAGCAGGCCGGCGACGACACCGCGCTCGAGGATCTCGTCGCGGCGGACCTGGTGAACCACGCGGCGGGTCCTCAGGGCCGAGAGGGCCTCAGAAGCATCCTGCGGACCATCGACGACGACCTCGGGCCTGTCACCGTCGAGCAGCACCACCTCATCGGCGACGGCGACCTCGCCGCTCAGCACCTCACGCTGCACGGGACGCACCGGGCATCCACGATGCCGCTGCTCACTGACGCCACCGCCTCCGGCCGTCCGGTGGCGTGGACGTTCATCCACATCTGGCGGGTCGCCGACGGAGTGATCGTCGAGCACTGGGCCTGCCGTGACGACATGGGCCTGCTCGAGCAGCTGCGCGGCTGATCGCCCATCTGGAGATGTCTGGTCAGCCCGTGACCGCTGGAACGGTCCGGAAGAGCCTTCCGTAGCCGGAAACCTCCCATGCCGTCCGCGTCGAGGCCAGGACCGACCACAGCATCACCTGGTTCGCCTTGTTGCCTCGAGCGGGCGCGAATGTTGCCTCGAGCGGGCGCAAATATCCCGCTGAGTGGCCAGAAAGGTCGCGGGGCTAGTCTCGGCCCATGGCGTTCGACCCCGACCTCGCTGACCGACTGCGGTCGGCTCTTGCGGAGGAGCCCGGGGTGACGGAGAAGCGCATGTTCGGCGGGCTCGCCTTCCTGGTCAACGGAAACATGGCCGTGAGCGCGAGCAACGGAGGCGGTCTCCTCCTGCGCGTCGACCCGGCCGGGACCGAGGCGCTCGTGAGCCGGCCCCATGTCGGCAGGTTCGAGATGCGCGGGCGTGAGATGGACGGCTGGCTGCGTGTCGACGTCGAGGCACTGAAGACCGACGACGCGCTGCGCACCTGGGTCGACCACGGCGTCGCCTTCGCACGCTCGCTTCCGGCCAAGTAGCGGCGCGTGCCTAGGGTGCCGACCAGTCCGGCACCGCGTTCCGCTCCCGCGTGTCCGTCGGCTCCATGAAGCGCAGGCCGTTGCCGAAGGGGTCCGGTACGGTCATGACTCTGCCGAAGGGCATCTCCTCTGGGGCAGGCACCCAGACGGCCGGAGGCAGCACTTTGACGGTAGACCTCGCCTCGTTCAGTGCGCGGTGAAGCGC
>JAWWPH010000571.1:0-3172 GCA_033850875.1 Nocardioidaceae bacterium
GTTCACCAAGGTGTTGCGCATGTCGCCAGTGGGTCAGACGACATCGTCGTGAGCGGTCGCGACGAGCGCTGCCCGGGGTCGCTAGGGCCGCTCCGTGCGCGTGGAAGCACCGCCGGTCAACAGCACCTCCCCGAGCGTGACGAGCTCATCGGCGACGTCGGCCACGGGGCGGCAGCTGTCGAGCTCGACCGTGGACGTGGCGCGCAGCAGCGGTTCGACCGTCTCCAGGTCGTTCAGCACCTGCTGACGCTCCCTCGCACTCTTCCCGTAGTCGTTGGTGTCCCGCGTCTTGATCCGCTCCAGGATCGTCTCAGCCGGAGCGCTCAGCAGGACGACGGCGTCGAAGCGGTCGTAGAAGCGTCCCTGGTTGGACTTGCAGCCGGAGACGTACAGCACCCCCTCCACGTCGCGGTCCAAGAGCCGGCCGATGCGGTCCTCTCGCCAGACCCAGTCCGTCGAGCGCCCCTGGTCGTCAGAGACGACGAACTCACTCCACGTGTCCGAGTCGGTGTCCACCGTCTCGTGACCGCGACGGGACAGCTCCTGCAGCACCGTCGACTTGCCGGTCCCCGACATACCGGTCACGAGGATCTTGACCATACGGCGACGGTAGACCACGCGCGGCCGGACCAGACGCCTACCGATCGCCGAGACCGCGGAGCCGGACCCGGGCCGAGTCGAGGCTGCTCCCTTTCACCGTTCATCGAGGGTGCCGACGCGACTGCTGGGACACTGGACGCGTGCTCCATCTCCAGCTTCGCGTCCCGACCGAGCTGACCGACCGCGTGGTGGCGCTGCTCGGCGACGACGAGACGGTGACCAACGTGGCCGTCGTCCCCGGCGGCTACACCAAGCCCCAGGGATGCCTGGTACTTGCCGACGTCGCACGGGAGAGCGCCAACTCGGTCGTCACCCGGCTGCGGGACCTGGGCATCCACCAGGGCGGGTCCATCACCGTCACCGAGCCCGAGGCGGTGTTCTCCGACGATGCCGACCGGGCGGAGAAGGCCGCACCGGGTGAGCCGGACGACGCCGTCGTCTGGGACGTCGTGGAGAACCGGCTGCGGACGGACAGCAGGCTGTCGTGGGCGTTCTTGTCGTTCCTCACCCTGGCGACGCTGATCGCCGGCGTCGGGCGGCTGCTCGACGAGCCCATCCTGATCGTGGGTGCGATGGTCGTCGGCCCGGAGTTCTCACCCGTGGCCGCCATCTGCCTAGCCCTGGCTCGTCCCAGCCTCAGCCTGCTCCCTCAGGCGGTGAGGACGCTGGTAGGAGGCTTCGCGTTCGCGTTGGTGGTGGCCACCCCGCTGTGGTGGCTCGCAAGCGTCATGGGAGTCGTCACCGCCGCGGACGCCTCGACGGGCCCGGCTACGGCCTTCATCGTCAATCCCGATGGTTGGTCGTTCGCGGTAGCCGTGCTCGCCGGCATCGCAGGTGTGCTCTCGCTGACCACCGACAAGTCCGGTCCGCTGGTCGGGGTGTTCATCTCCGTGACCACCGTCCCCTCCGTTGGTACCGCCGCCCTGTGCCTCGGCGCGGGAGCCTGGTCGGAGGTAGGCGGAGCGGCGCTTCAACTGGGAATCAACCTCGTCGGCATGATCCTCGCCGGCACGCTGACCCTGCTCCTCCAACGGTTCGTCTGGGGGCGGGTCCTGCGGCCGCACCGGATGGGCCTGTGACCTCGGACGGCCGTATTACTCAAACCGCCGATTCCCTTGCGACGACAGCATCGGCGCGCGACAGTTAAGGGCAGAGCACCAAGGCGTCGTCGCCATCAGCCAACCGGAGAACCACCGTGAGCCTCGACCTGTACCCGCCGCCCGTCAACACGCTCCAGCGCAGCGCTCGCCGCTTCACCCCCAGACTCGACAGAAGCGAGCGGAGGCGACGAGCCCGTCAGGACCGCCTGACGGCCAGGTTGGCGGAGCTGTACTGCATCAAGGGGCTGCTCGCCGAGGCGGCGGGTGTGGTCGGCGCGGGATGGCTCCAGCACCACTGGTTCGCGGTAACCGGTACAAGCGGCCAGCGGTCCACGGTCAGCGCGTACACCATCCACCTCGCGACCGAGCGGCCGGTCTCCGACGCCTGCCTGGTGGGATCGATCGTCCATGCCGCCGGCGGTCCGTCGACGGTCCACACCCAACTCGTACAGCGGACCCTGGACCTCACCTGGCACGCGCTGTACGAAGACGCACACGAGCCGGTTCGATGGTGCCCCGCGCCACCCGTCCGGGCCGCGCACGTGCGTGACCTGACCCGCTGGAACGACCATCCCCGGCGTACCGCCGACGAGGTCGTGGGCCTGCTGCACACCGCCCAACGCCACGCCGACGTGCAGACCGGGCTCCTCCAGGTGCACTGAGCCCCCGCTTGGGCCGACCGCCTCGCCGCGGTGCGTCAAGCGGCCGACGACTACCCGCAGCGTGCGGGTGCAACGTCTCACAGTGCGGCGACCACCTGCAGGGTACGAAGGGTGGAGTCGGCCGCGTAGGCGATGCGAGCGCCCGAGGCGACGGCGTCCGTCAGGGCGGCCAACGAGCCGGCGGTGACCTGCTCGCCAGGGACCAGTATCGGGACGCCCGGTGGGTACGGAGCGACGAGCTCGGCGCTCACGCGCCCCTCCGCGTCGTCTCGGCGCACGACCTCGTGGGCGGCGAAGAAGGCCTCGCGAGGGGTCAGCAGCTGCGGTGCATCGTGACGCCACTGGGCTGCGACCTTCGCAGCCCGCGGCTGATTCGTGCTGAGACGCGCCGCCTCCACGAGCGCGGTCTCCAGCCGACCGAACGACGCACCGTCGTCGAGCAGGCTGAGCTGTGGCACCACCGTGTCCCGATCGGCCATCTCGACCGGGATCCCCCGCCTCTGCAGCTCCGCCTCGAGCTCCAGCCCGGAGTGCCCGGAGGGTGCAGCGGTCACCACGAGCTTCGCCGGGTCGAAGCGTCCCCGCGGCAACAGGTCAGGGCTCAGCGTCAACAGCCCGGCCCGCCCCAGGGCAGTACGGAGGCGAGCAGCCGAGGCGGCAAGCTCGGCCAACAGCTCGCCGCCCATCGGGTGGGCGAGCAGGGCGCGCGACGCGTCGATGCTGGCCAGAATGGCGCCCGCCGGACTCGACGTGTGGGCGGCGTCGAAGGCACGCTCGAGCCGGTCGCCGTCGAGCCGTTCGGTGCTGGCC
>JAWWPH010000574.1:0-5543 GCA_033850875.1 Nocardioidaceae bacterium
TCACCTCTCGCGTCGACGCCCCCGTGGGATCGGTCCACGTCGTCGACACCGGCACGGTCCCGGCGACGTGACCGCGCCCGCTGACCACCGCGAATACCCAAGGAGATCCACCATGACAACACCTGCCACACATGCCGGGACGACCTCCCGAGCAGAAGCCGAGCGGCTGGTCCGTGAACAGTTCTCCGTCATCGAGACCGGAGACCTCGAGCTGGCGCTGACCAACGTCACTCCTGACTTCGTCAACCACCGCTCGGCCACGGAGCCGTTGGCTGCGCGAGGCACCGGACCGGCGGCGTTGCGGGCCACCGCGGTGTGGCTGCGGCGCGCCTTCTCCGACATCCGCTTCGACGTGCACGACGTCGAGCTCGCCGGTGACCGGGTGGTCGCCTGGGTGACCATGCACGGAACACACTCGGGACCGTTCGTGGGCCACGACTCGCCCGATGGTGCCGTCACGGAGGTCTTCCCTCCGACGGGCCGCCGGTTCGCCGCGCGCCAGGTGCACTGGTTCCGCATCGTCGACGGCGCGATCGCCGAGCACGACGCCGTCCGCGACGACCTGGGCATGGCCAAGCAGGTCGGCTGGATACCGCCGACACCGGCGTTCATCGTCCGGATGCTCCTCGCCCGGCGGCGCGAGCGTGCGGCCTCGCGTGTCGCGCATCGCTAGAAGGATCGCCCCGGTGATCGACGGGCGTGGGGACGGGTCCATGGCGACCAGCGGGCGTGTTTGGCCGTTTGCCTGCAGTCACCGCCGCGCGTGGCGACACTGATGGTCTAGCCGGATGACCGCCGGCAGCCTCGGGGGTGCACCATGCAGATCATGCCGGGCGACACCGGCCTCGTCGGCACGTATCGCTACATCGGCGACACCCTCGGCGACGTCATCTCCCACGTGGCGCGCCGCACCGTCGACGACGACATGGACACGGCCGTCGCTGCCCTCGCCGCGCAGTTCGCCGCGTTCGGTGCGAGCCGGGTCGCCGAAGACGCCGCGTGGTGCCGGTACGCCCTGGACGCCTCCCGTCGCGGCGAGCCCCTGACGATCGTCCTCTGACCCGGCGGCGACCGGGTCGACCTCGTAGTTGATAACTCAACGTACTCAGCCCGGCTTGCGTTAGTGACTCCGGTGGGCGATGCTTGTTCTCCGGCGGCCCAGGGGAGGGCGTTCATGGCGATGCGTATGCAGGCGATCGAGTTCAAGACCTCACGGCTCGCCGAGATCCAGGCCCTGATCCGCGCCCGCCGCGGCCGGGTCGCAGGCGCGGTGATCCACGGCACCGTCACCGCCCGACGCGACCGCCCCGGCACGTACCTGACGATCGTGGAGAGCGCGTTCGACCTGTCCCTCGTCGGAGGCGGGTCGAGGCATCCCGAGGTCAGCGACCTCGTGGCGGAGCTGGCCGTCCTCTGTGACGGCCCCCTCGAGGTTTACGACCTTGCGCTCGGCTCCATCCCGGAGCCGCGGGCGCCGGTCGAGGCCGGGCGGATGGCCGGCAGCGCACCGGGCTGGCTGAGCTAGCTCTAGAGGACCCGTCGGAAGCCGGCACCAACGGCGTCGGCGTCGTTCGGTCGCCGCTCTCCGGACGACCCGAGCCGCAGGCAGGCTACTGTCTCGGGCCAGCCCCGTCGGGCCATGGCCGCACCCACCGGTCGGCGATGCCGCCGAAGTGCTCGAACCGGCGGTCGCCGCCTTCTCCCAGCGCCTCGGCCACGGCGGTGAGCAGGGTCTCGACCACGGCGACCGTCGGGGTAAGGCTCTCGAACGGCGACGGCCCGACGACCTTCGCGGGCAGGACCGCTTGGGCCAGGTCGGAGATCGGTGACAGCCACGGGTCCGTGAACAGCACGAGCGTCACACCGGCCTCGCGGACCGCCTGCGCGAACTCCAGGCTGTCGCGCTCGTACCGGCGGAAGTCGAAGATCACCACGACGTCCCGACGGCGGAGGTCGGCGATCGCTGCCGCCCGCTCGCTCGCCACCGGAGGCACGTCGCGGACGCGCGGCCTGAACTCGCGCAGCATCGCCGCCAGGTATCCGCCGAGGAGGTGGCTGAACCACCCACCGACGACCATCACCTGGCGGCGCGGGTCGCTGAGGTACGACGTCGCCCGCTGGAAGTCGATAGCACTGAGCCCGTGCAGGCTGGACTCGACCGCCTCCCCGAGCGCGCTGCCGGCGGTCGCGAGCAGGTCGTCGTCGGAACGGTCGACGTGCTTGCGGTACACCTCCACGGGCGACATCACCCGCGCCGCGATGTCGTCGTGCAGCGCACGCTGGAACGCTGCGTAGTTCGCGAAACCGACCCGGTTGGCGAACCGGCTCACCGTCGGTCCACTGACACCGACATGCTTGGCAAGTCTGGCGGAAGACTCGAGCCCGATCGTCGGCGGCCCCGACAGCAGAGCACGGGCGATGCGCCGCTCCGACGGCGTCATGTCCCCGAGACGCTGGCGGATCTGCTCGGAGAGCCCGCGCGTGCCGGCAACGGCTGCGTCGCCGGCCTCCGGCTCCGCCTGCTGTTTCATTTCGTTCACGATAGGCGATTGACGCCACGATTTGAACCATGCTCTACTACTCAAGGTGATGCCGCAGGAGCGCAACGAGACGCGTGACCGCGGTGTCGACGTGGTGCTGGAGCAGGCAGCGGCCCGGTTCGGCACTCCCGTCTACGTGCTGGACGCCGAGACCATCGCGTCCCGTGCCGCCGAGGTCGAGGCCGCGTTTCCCGCTCCCTGGATCCACCAGTACTCGCTGAAGGCCAACGACCTCCCCGCCGTCGTGTCGATCATGGCCGAGCGGGGTTGGGGTGCGAACGTCGTCTCGTCCGGGGAGTGGAGCGCCGCGAGAGAGGCCGACGTCGCCGATCCGGCGGTGACCTTCGAGGGGATCGGCAAGACCGACGTCGAGCTCAGGCAAGCGGTCCAGAGCGCCGCACGTGGCGAGCCGTTGCGCTGGCTCGCTGTCGAGTCGCCCGATGAGGCCCAGGTACTGGAGCTCGCGGCAGCCGCGGCGCGTCTCGGCGAGCGCGGTCTGCCGCCAATCGACGTGCTGCTGCGGCTCAACCCCCAGGTACAGCCGGAGACGACGCCGGGCCTGGCGGTCGGGGCGGGCAGCAGCAAGTTCGGCATGTACGCGGACGAGATCCGGGTCCTCATGGCGGACAGCCGTGGCTCCGGGGTCCGGATCCGTGGAATCCACGTCCATGTGGGATCGGACCTGCGCGACGTCGGTGCCTGGGTGGATGCCGGAGTCCAGGCGGTACGGCTGTTGGGCGAGCTCGCGACGAGCATCGACTCCGCTGACACCGTCGACTTCGGTGGAGGCTTCCCGCTCACCTCCCAGGGTGCGCCCGGCCCCGCCCTGTTCCAGGAGGCGCTGGATGCGGCTCTTGCTGCGGAGGGGCTTGACTGGCCTGCGGTACGGGCCGTGGAGCCGGGCCGTTACCTCGTCGGCGGCGCGGGCTGGCTGGTGAGCAGCGTCCTGCACTCGCGGCCCCGGTCTCCGCACGGCCAGCAGGTCGTGCTCGATGCGGGGATGACCGAGCTGATCCGGCCCGCCCTGTACGGCAGCCGGCATGCAGTGCGCGCCCTGACCGGCGGCGCCGGTCGCGGCGGCCTCCTCGACACGGCGGTGGAGGGGCCGGTGTGTGAGTCGACGGACTCGTTCGGGACGCACGCGCTGCCGCCGCTACGGCGCGGCGACCTGGTCGGGATCGAGGGTGCGGGGGCCTACGCTGCGTCGTTCACGTCCCGGTACAACGGACGGCCGCCGCCGCCGGAGGTAATGGTGTGGCCCGACGGGACCCTGCAGCTCTGCGACCGGGGGGCTGTCCCGGGCCGCGAGGTACAGACGCCCCGGCCGCCGCGCCGACCAGAGCTGAGACCAGCATGACCGCGAAGCACGTCCGAAGGAGTTCCTGCACATGAAGCATCATCAGCCGCGGCCCGGCAACCGCCGGTCCGCCCGCCGGCTGCTCGCCGGAGTCCTCAGCTCGGTCCTCCTCCTCGCGATGGCCTTCGTCGGAGCCCTGGTCGGGGAAGCGGGTTCCGCCACCGCAGCGTCGAACAGCACCCTCCGGGTCGCCGCGGACACGTCGATCACGACGTTCAACCCGTTCCTGTCGTACTACGACGGCGAGCTGGCCATCATCGGGAACATCTACCCGACGCTGACGTCGATCGACTCCAAGGGCACGCCTGTGCCGTACCTCGCGAAGTCGTGGTCGACCTCCGCCGACAAGCTGACCTGGACGTTCAAGCTCCAGTCCGGACTGAAGTGGAGCGACGGCAAGCCCATCACCGCCGCCGACGCCGCCTGGACCTTCAACCTCATCATGCACAACCAGGTGGCAGCGACCTCCAACGGCTCGCTGGTGGCCAACTTCGCGAAGGTGACCGCCCCCGACGCCACGACACTCGTGATCACGACCAAGAAGCCCCAGGCCAACATGCTCTACCTGAGCATCCCGGTTTCGGGGATCGCAATCGTCCCCGAGCACATCTGGAAGAGCCACGTGAGCGGGCTCAAGTCGTACAAGAACATGGACTTCCCCGTCGTCGGGTACGGGCCGTGGATCCTGGCCGGCAACGTGACCAACCAGTACGCGACACTGAAGGCCAACAAGGACTTCTTCATGGGGGCGCCCAAGTTCGACACCCTCATCTCGCAGTACTTCTCGAACAGCGACGCGGCCGTCGCGGCGCTGCGCAGCGGGCAGCTCGACGAGCTCGGTGGGGTGACCGCCACCCAGTTCGGGGCACTGGACAAGGCGAGCAACGTCACCACGTACCAGCAGGCTGCCAACGGCTGGACGGCGATGGAGATCAACTCCGGCGCCAAGACGCGCACGGGCAAGCCGATGGGCACCGGTAACCCGATCCTCGCCGACATCCGGGTCCGGCAGGCCATCGCGCTGGCGATCAACCGGCAGACGCTGGTGGCCAAGGTCCTCGACGGCCGCGGCGTCCCCGGCGCCGGCTACCTGCCGCCCGGGTACCCGCAGTGGTGGTGGCAGCCGCCGGCGAGTGAGCGCCTCGACTACAACCCGGCGAAGGCGAACTCGATCCTGGACGCCGCGGGTTACAAGAAGGGCACGAACGGCATCCGGGTCGACCCCACGACGCACAAGCCGCTCGTCTTCCGGCTCGGGATCCACTCCGACGACACCGGTGACGCCCAGATCGCGCCGTACCTGCAGGGCTGGCTGAAGGCCGTCGGTATCGGCGTGAAGATCGAGTCGATGAGCTTCGACCAGCTCAACGTCAACCTCTCCAAGGGTGACTGGGACATGCTGATGGACGGCTGGAGCACGGGTGCGGACCCGACATACCTGCTGAGCATCCAGACCTGCGCGACGCTTCCGCTCGACGACGGCACGGCGGGCAACACCGACGCCTTCTACTGCAACCCCACGTACGACAAGCTGTTCAACAAGCAGGTCACGGAGTTCGACCAGAAGCAGCGGTCGCAGACCGTCGCGCAGATGCAGGACATCTTGTACAAGGCGAACGCCGACATCATCTTGTACTACAAGAACG
>JAWWPH010000578.1:0-4123 GCA_033850875.1 Nocardioidaceae bacterium
CTCCTGGTGCTGGGCCGCTTGGTCGAGCGCAAGGGCGTGGGCAACGTGATCACCGCGCTCGGACGGCTGCCGGGCGTCGACCTCCTGATCGCGGGCGGCCCGGCACGCGACGCCTTGTCGGCCGACCCGGAGGTCTGCCGCCTGCGCGAGCTCGCGGTCACAGCAGGCTGCTCCGACCGGGTGCAGTTCCTCGGACGCGTACACCGCGCCGACGTGCCGGCGTTGATCGCGTCGGTCGACATCGTCGTGGCGGTCCCGTGGTACGAGCCGTTCGGGATCGTGCCACTGGAGGCGATGGCCTGCGGACGCCCTGTCGTCGGCAGCGCCGTCGGGGGACTGCTCGACACGATCGTCCCCGGAGTCACCGGTGAGCTGATCCCGCCGCGACGCCCCGACCTGATCGCCGACACCGTACGAGCGCTGCTGGTCGACCCCGACCGCCGCGCGGCGTACGGCCAGGCCGGCTACGAGCGGGCGGTGAGCATCTACCGCTGGGAGCAGGTGGCGGCCGCCACCGAGACGGTCTACGAGACGGTCCTGTCGCGCCGGCCGCGCGAAGCCGCGGAGCTGCTGCGATGAGCGCCCAGATGTCGACCCCGTGCGACCGCGACCACGTCAGGGAGCTCCTGCTCGCCCTCGACACCTTCGACGACGGCATCCAGGCCGCCAGCGAGTGGGGTCGTACCATCGCCACCGCCCTGACCGAGGGCCGGCGGGTGCTGGCCGCGGGCAACGGGGGAAGTGCCGCGCAGGCGCAGCACCTGACCGGAGAGCTGGTAGGGCGCTACCGCGAGGACCGGCCGCCCTTCTCGGCCATCTGCCTGAGCGCGGAGACCTCGACGCTCACCGCGATCATGAACGACTACCCGGTCGAGGAGCTCTTCGCCCGCCAGGTCGAGGCTCACGGCCGGCCCGGGGACGTGCTCGTACTGATGTCGACCAGCGGCCGCAGCCCCAACGTCGTCACCGCTGCCCAGCGGGGGCGTCACCTGGGCCTGACGGTGCTGGCGTTCACCGGTCCGCGACCCAACCCCCTCGCCGACATCGCCGACCAGGCATTGAGCGTCGACTCGCCCTTCACGGCGACCGTGCAGGAGCTGCACCTGGTCGCGCTGCACGTCCTCTGCGCCTCGATGGACCGGGCGCTCGGGGTCACCGCCGTCGCCCGTGGAGCGCTCGAGGACGTACCGGAGCTGCACAGCGCCGCATCGACCGCGGTACTGACGTGACGCGGCTGGTGGTGATCGGGGACGCGCTGCTCGACGTCGACGTCGTGGGCGTCGCCCGCCGGCTCTCGCCCGACGCGCCCGTGCCCGTGCTCGACGACATCGTCGAGCACCCCCGGCCCGGCGGGGCTGCCCTGGCAGCCGTGATGGCCGCGAACGACGGCCACGACGTTACGCTGGTGACGGCCGTAGGCGACGACGACGACGGCCGCCGGCTGCAGGGGCTGCTCGGCGGGGTGACGGTCGTCGCGCTGCCGTACACGGGACCGACCCCCGTCAAGCGCCGCGTACGTTCGGCCGGACAGTCGTTGGTCCGGCTCGACAGCGGGTCGACGCCGGGTGAGGT
This sequence comes from Nocardioidaceae bacterium, assembly GCA_033850875.1. Lineage (GTDB taxonomy): Bacteria > Actinomycetota > Actinomycetes > Propionibacteriales > Nocardioidaceae > DASQEH01. Next base: position 1,573 of record JAWWPH010000578.1, read on the forward strand.
CACGGATCTGCCCGCGGCGGTCGCGACGGCCCTGTCACGGGCCGACTGCGTGCTCGTCTCCGACTACGGCCGCGGCGTCTCGGCGCTGCCCGCGCTGCGGAACCTCCTGCAGTCGCTGCCCGCGTCCGTACCGCTCGTCTGGGATCCCCATCCGCGCGGCGCTGACCCCGTACCGGGGTGCCGTCTCGTCACTCCCAACCGCAGCGAGGCGGCAGCGTTCGCACAGCGGCCGGAGCCCTCCCGTGGTTCGGCCGGATCACAGCTGGCGGATACGCAGGCGGACGCTGTTGCCCTCGTGCACGGCTGGCAGGCGCGGGCGGTCGCGGTGACCCTCGGCAGCCGGGGAGCCCTGCTGACGTACGGCAGCGGTGCGCCGTCAGTCAGTCCGGCACCGTCGGTGCACTGCATCGACCCGTGCGGTGCAGGTGACCGGTTCGCTGTCACTGCCGTCCTCGAGCTGGCGCGCGACCGGCTGCCCTCCGAGGCCGTGGCGGCCGCTGTGCTCTCGGCCTCGGCCTACGTCGCCCAGGGTGGCCCGGCCGGTCTCTTCGCGTCGTCGTACCCGCACGACGACGGTGCGCCGGGGGCCGCAGGGCGCGTACCCGCCGCGGACGTGTCCGCACTGCTCGACGGCGTCCGCGCCGGCGGCGGGACGGTGGTCGCCGCGGGCGGCTGCTTCGACCTGCTCCACGCCGGCCACATCGCCACCCTGCAGAGCGCGCGCTCGCTCGGCGACTGCCTCGTCGTCTGCCTCAACTCCGACGCCTCCGTGCGGCGCCTGAAGGGACCGCAGCGTCCCCTCGTCAGGCAGGCCGACCGGGCCCGGGTGCTGAACGCCCTGGAGTGCGTCGATGCGGTCGTGGTGTTCGACGAGGACACCCCGGCGCAGATCCTCGACCGGCTCCGCCCCCATATCTGGGTCAAGGGCGGGGACTACGCCGGCGTCGACGTACCCGAGGCGGCCGTGCTCGAGCGGTGGGGCGGACAGGTCGTGACGCTGTCGTACCTGCCGGGGCATTCCACGTCGCAGCTCGCCAGCGCGGCCGCCGGCTCGAAGCCCACAGTCGTCCACGAGATCGAGGAGATGCAGCCATGACACTCGGAACAGTTCTGGTCACCGGAGGAGCCTCCGGGCTGGGCGCGGCCACCGTCGAGGCGGTCACGATCGCCGGGGGGCGGGCGGTCGTCCTCGACCGGGTACAGCCGCCGGACGGGATCGAGTTCGAGATCGCCGACCTGGCCGACCGGGAGGCGACCGAGACGGCCGTCCAGGAGGTGTCGCGGCGTACCGGGGGGATCGACGCCGTCGTGACCTGTGCCGGCATCGACTCGTGCGGCCGGCTCGAGGACGTGCCCGCCGACCAGTGGGACCGGGTCGTTCTGGTCAACCTGGTCGGTACGGCGGCCGTCATCCGGGCCGCGATGCCCGACCTCACGAGCCGGCACGGGCGGGTGGTGACGATCGCGTCCACGTTGGGCCTGCGTGCCGTCAGTGACGCGACCGCGTACTGCGCCTCCAAGTTCGGCGTCGTCGGCTTCACCCGCGCCCTGGCGGCTGAGACCGCTGGTCGGGTCGGCGTGACGCTGCTCGTGCCTGGAGGGATGCACACGCCCTTCTTCGACGACCGCGACGAGAAGTACAAGCCGCCGGCCGACGCCAAGCTCAACCGACCGCAAGACGTCGCCGCGACCATCGTCTTCGCGCTCCAGCAGCCCGACGGCTGCGAGGTACGCGAGCTCGTCGTGGCGTCGTCCATGGAAGGCTCCTGGCCCTGAGCCACCGCCGGCCGGTCGTCTTCGTGCTCCGGGCGCTCGGCCTCGGCGACCTGCTGACGGCGGTCCCGGCGCTGCGCGCGTTACGGGCGGCGTACCCGGGGGCTGAGCTCGTGCTGGGTGCACCGGCGGTGTACGAGCCGCTCGTCGCGCTCACGGGCGCCGTCGACCGGGTGCGCTCGATGGCTGGCCTCGTCGACGTACCCGACGAGGAGCGGCCGGTGGCCGTGGCGGTCAACCTCCACGGTCGGGGACCGCAGAGCACCCGGCTGCTGCAGTCCCTCGCGCCGGGGCGGCTCATCGCCTTCGCCTCCCCGGAGTGCGGCAACGCCGGGCCGCAATGGCGGGGTGAGGAGCACGAGGTGGCCCGCTGGTGCCGGCTCGTCGCCGAGACGCTGCACGTACCGGTGGACGCGGGCGACCTGCTGCTGGCGCGGCCGTCGGACCCTCCGGTCGTGACAGACGCCGTCGTCGTCCATCCGGGGGCGGCGCACGGGGCGCGGCGATGGCCGGCCGAGCGGTTCGCCGACGTCGTCGTCTGGGCGACCGCCCGCGGGCTCACGCCCGTCGTCACCGGCACCGACGCCGAGCGAGACCTGGCCCGTACGGTGGCGCTCGCGGCCGGGCTGGGAGACGACGCGGTGCTCGCCGGCCGACTGAGCCTGGTCGAGCTGGCAGCGCTGGTCGCATCGGCTCGGTTGGTGGTCTCCGGGGACACGGGGGTGTCGCACCTGGCGACGGCATACCGGACGCCGTCGGTGACCCTGTTCGGGCCGAC
>JAWWPH010000552.1:0-3854 GCA_033850875.1 Nocardioidaceae bacterium
CTACGCCGATGCGACTGCTGCAGGCCACGGCGTTCGTCGCGACATTCGACCGGTTCGCGATGCCGCCGATGCTGGTGGCAATCGCGCACGACCTCGACACCCCGCTGGCCGGGGTGGTCCAGGCGGCCGGCGCCTACTTCCTGGTCTACGGTCTGAGCCAGCCGGTCTGGGGCATCGTGTCAGACCGGCTGGGCCGCGTCGCAACGATGCGAGTGACACTGTTGCTGGCCGGGCTTTGCGCGATCACGTCCGCGGCGACCTCGACTCCGATGCTGCTCGGAGTTGCACGCGGCCTGACCGGCGGCCTGTTCGGCGCCGCGTACCCAGCGAGCCTGATCTACCTCGGTGACACCGTCCCTGCGGCCGTCCGCCAGCGCGACATCGCTCGGCTGATGGTGGGCGTCGCACTGGGTACGGCCCTCGCCTCGGTCAGCGCGGGGGTCGTCGCCGACCTGCTGACGTGGCGGCTCATGTTCGTGCTGACCGGCTCGGCCGCGATCGTCTTGGCCCTGCGGCTCGGCACCCTGCCTGAGCCCGCCCGCACGCGCTCCAGCGAGTCGATCTGGCAGCCGATGACCGCTGTCGGGCGGTCACCGGTGACGCTGTTCGTCCTGCTGTGCGCGCTCGCCGAGGGCGCCGTACTCCTCGGCACCCTTACCCTGCTGCCGCCCGCGATGGAACACGCTCATGCGTCGTCCACCGTGGCCGGCTTGGTTACAGGCGTGTACGGCGTCTCAGTGCTGCCCTTTTCGATGCTGGTCGGACGGCTCTCCCAGCGCTGGCCAGCCGCCAGGCTGATCGCCCTCGGCGCTCTCGCCGCCCTGGTCGGTTGCGCGCTCCTCGCCACGTCGCAGGGGGTGGCGGCTGCGGTTGTTGCCACCGTTGTCCTCGGCCTGGCCTGGACAGCGATGCACTCGACGCTTCAGACCTGGGCCACCGAGGTGCTGCCGGGCGCGCGCGCCACGGTGGTCTCCTTCTTCGCGGGTGCGCTCTTCGTGGGCAGCTCGCTCGCGGCCGTCGTCGCGTCCAGCCTGGCCGACCAGGGACGTTACGGTGTGCTCTTCGCGACCGGCGCAGTGCTGGCGGTACCCCTGGGCGTGGGCGCAACGGTTGTCCGCGCCCGCGCCCACACTCCCGGCCCGACACCGTCCGCACTCTAGGATCCTGACGTGCCCTCTCCGACGCTTCGCGACGTGGCCGAGGCGGCCGGCGTCCACGCGGCGACGGCCTCCCGCGCGCTGAACCCGGCTACCCGCAAGCTGGTCAAGGCCGAGACCGCGCGGCGCGTGATCCACGTCGCGGAGACCCTCGGCTACCGGCCCAACCCGATCGCACGCGGACTCAAGACCTCGAAGTCCGGCACCGTCGGACTGGTCATCCCTGACCTCACCAATCCGCTCTTTCCGCCGATCGTTCGCGGCATCGAAGACGTACTCGAACCGGCTGGCTTCAGCGGGCTGATCGTCAACACCGACAACGACCCCGGTCGCGAGCGAGCGCAGATCGAGGTGCTGCGGTCGCGCCAGGTCGAGGGGTTGATCGTGGCGACCGCCCGGGTCAAGCACCCCTTGCTGGAGCAGCTGCACCGCGAAGGGGTGGTGATGGTCATGGTCAACCGCCGCCCAGACGGCGTCGACGTACCGTCGATCACCCCGGACGACGCGGCTGGCGTCGCGCTCGCCGTCCGGCATCTCGCCGATCTCGGCCACCGCCGGGTCGCGCACGTCGCCGGGCCCGCCGACACCTCCACAGGTGTGACCCGGGCCAGGTCGTTCCGGGCCGCAGTGCACGACCTGGGTCTCGACGAGGACCCCGCCCTGGTCACCAGCGTCCCCCAATGGAGCGAAGCCGCGGGCGCGGACGGTCTGCGGCGTCTCCTCGACGCCGATCTCGGCTTCACGGCGATCGTCGCCGGGAACGACCTGATCGCGCTGGGCTGTTACGACGTGTTCTCGGAGCGCGGCATCAGCTGCCCTGAAGACATGAGTGTCGTCGGCTTCAACGACATGCCGTTCTTGGACAAGCTCAAGCCGCCCTTGACCTCCATCGCGATCCCCCACCAGCAGATCGGCGCCGGCGCCTCTCGGTTGCTGCTCGACGCGATCGCCGAACCCCATCGGCCCGCCCGTTCGGTTCTGCTCCCGCTAACGCTCGTCGTACGCGGCTCGACGGGCCCGCCGGCACAGCCCTGAGGCTGGCCCATTCACGTACCGTTCGCCGGCTCGGGCCTGCGGCCGTCGCCCGCCGAACACGGCGCATCACAATGACGCGCCGTCGCACGTTTGCTTCGGCTGCGATTCCGACCCACGCAGCCCGATACCATCCGGTCCGGCAGTGGTTGCCTCTTTCGTGTCTACGGGTGCCCTCCCGACAGGCGAGCGTCCAGTGCCGCCCGCTACTTCGTCACAACGCTTGACAGCGTGCTGGCGGCGGGCGCATGCTCGACCGCAATCGTTTGTAGTCAGTCGGCCCAGGCGGGACGTCGTAGCTGGCGTCACCCCTCAAGGAGCAGCGTGCGTATCCGCAGGTTCACCAGACGTTCCGTTGCAGTAGCCGCCGTGAGCACACTGGCGCTAGTCACCGCTGGATGTGCCTCGAGCGGCGACAATGGTGGGAGCGGTGGCAGCAGCTCCGGCCCACTCGTGATCGGGGCCTCGGTCTCGTTGACGGGGGACTTCTCCGATTCGGGGAAAGCCGTTGAGCGCGGGTACCAGCTATGGGCCGACACTGTGAACGCCAAGGGCGGCGTGTTGGGTCGCAAGGTGCAGATGAAGATCGTCGACGATGCGTCGAGCCCGACTCAGGTGGTCACGAACTATCAGAACCTGATCAACAAGGACCACGTCAACCTCACCTTCGGTCCCTTCTCGACGCTGTTGACCATACCTGCCTCGCAGGTCGCCAAGCGGTACGGCTACGCGTTCCTGGCCCCGGCGGGCGGCGGCCCCGACGTCTTCAAGCAGAAGCTGAACAACTTCTTCTTCGTCCAGCCCGCACCCACAACGGAGTCCGGCGACGTCTTCGCGAAGTTCATCTTGTCGCTCAACCCGGCCGACCGTCCCAAGACCGCCGCGTATGCAGAACTGGACGACCCGTTCTCTGCGCCGATAGCTGAGAACATCCGTGCGAAGTTCGAGGCTGCCGGCATCAAGACCGTGTACAAGCAGGTGTACCCGGCGGAGACTCAAGACCTGTCACCCATCATGGCGGCCATCGCCGCGAAGAAGCCCGATGTCATCGTGGGCGGAACCCAAAGCGACGACGCCTACGCTCAGGTCAAGAGCCTGGTTCAGCTGAACTACAACCCCAAGTTCATGTTCTTGTCGAACGGGGCGAACTCGCCGCTGGAGTTCCCCGACAAGGTCGGAAGGTCGAACACCGCTGGGATCACCTCGTCGGCTGACTGGTTCCCTGGCTCGAAGGCGTCGGGCAGCGCAGCGTTCACAGCCGCGTACATCAAGAAGTACGGCGGATCTGCTCAAACGGTCGACGACAGCAGCGCGGAGGCCTACGCGACCGGACAGCTGATCCAGGAAGTCGCTGCCAAGACCGGCAAGATCGACAACGCGACCATCATCAAGACCCTGCACTCCGGTACGTGGCCCACCATTCTGGGCAACCTCACCTGGAACGCGGTCGGCGCCCCCACCGGCTCTTACAACCTCGTACAGTGGCAAGGCGGAAAGCTGCTGCCGGTGTACCCTCCGGCAGTCGCTCAGGCACAGCCCGTCTTCCCGAAGCCGAACTGGGGCGGCTGAGCGGTGCATGCGCTCATCCAGGGAACTATCCTGGGTGTCCTGACGGCGGGGGTCTATGCACTGATGGCGTCTGGTCAGACGCTCATCTTCGGCATC
>JAWWPH010000581.1:0-3505 GCA_033850875.1 Nocardioidaceae bacterium
GACGGCTACGACGCTCCGACGGTGTCGCGGGTCTACTCGGCGTACGAGGAGGTCAAGCGCACCCGCAACCGGATCGACATGGAAGACGTCCTGCTCTGCGCGGCCGCCGTGCTCGCCGAGGACGAACGGGTGGGGTCGGCCGTGCGGCGGCAGTACCGGTGGTTCGTCGTCGACGAGTTCCAGGACGTCAACCCGATCCAGTCGACGCTCCTCGACCTGTGGCTCGGCGGGCGCGACTCGCTGTGCGTGGTGGGCGATCCGGCCCAGACGATCTACTCGTTCGCGGGCGCGACGCCCGACCTGCTGCTGGAGTTCCCGCGGAAGTTCCCCGGCACGACCACCGTGACGCTGTCGCGCAACTACCGCTCCACCCCGCAGGTCATCTCGGCCGCGAACGCCGTCATGGCCGAGCAGCACGGCTCCGGCGCCGTGGCGCTGCGCGCCGTACGCCCGTCGGGTGTGCCGGTCTCGTGCCAGGCGTACAGCGACGAGGTGGCCGAGGCTGCCGCGGTGGCGGTCGCTATCCAGGCCGAGGTGGCCGCCGGAACGCCGCCCGCCGGCTTCGCCGTGCTGTTCCGCATCAACGCCCAATCCGAGGCCTTCGAGGAGGCCCTGGCCGAGCGCGAGCTGCCCTTCGTCGTACGCGGCGCCGACCGGTTCTTCGACCGGCCGGAGGTCAAGCAGGCGATCGCGCTGCTTCGGGGCGCCGCCCGGGCCGACGAGGGTGGCGGGCGGGTGGCGCGCGCTGGTGACGGGGTCGCTCGCGGCCCGAGTGTCGCTGACGACGGCGGCATGGACGAGGGCGAGACGGGCGTGGGGAACCCATCCCCAGCAGGCGAGGGCGGCGGACGTACCGGCAGAGCCGACGACCTGTCGCACGGCGCTCCCGCCGCGGCGGACGGGGACGCGGCTCCCGGCCTGGTCGCCGACGTCACCGACGTGCTCAGCACGATGGGCTGGACCACGACGCCGCCGGTCGGCCGCGGCGCGGCCCGCGACCGGTGGGAGTCGCTGCACGCGCTCGTGTCGATGGCTGAGGACCTGTCGGCGGCCCACGAGAGTGTCGACCTGGCCGCGTTCGTGGCCGAGCTGAGGCGGCGCGCCGAGGCGCAGCACGCCCCGGTCGCCGACGGCGTCACCCTGGCGACGCTGCACGCAGCGAAGGGCCTGGAGTGGCCCGTCGTGTTCCTGGTGGGCATGCACGAGGGGACGATGCCGATCGTCCACGCCGGCACCCCCGCCGCGGTGGAGGAGGAGCGGCGGCTGCTGTACGTCGGCGTCACGCGGGCGATGGACCGTCTCGGGATCTCCTGGTCGACCGCGCGGAGTCCTGGGGGCCGTGGGTCGCGATCGGCGAGCCGGTTCCTCGACGGGCTGGTCGCTGCCGACCAGCGCCAGCTCCCGGGCCAGGCACGCCGTGGCTCCCGCTCGCGATCGCGCACGGCGGCACTGGCTCACTGCCGGGTCTGTGCCCGACCGCTCACGGACACCCGCGAACGCAAGCTCGGTCGCTGCGCCGACTGCCCGAGCACGTACGACGAGTCCCTCTTCGATGCGTTGCGCGAGTGGCGCCGCGAGCAGGCGTCCATCGACAAGGTGCCGGCGTACTGCATCTTCACCGACGCCACCATGACCGCGCTGGCCGAGATGCAGCCGTCCGACGCCGCCGCGCTGGTCCGGGTGCCGGGCATCGGGCGGAGCAAGGTCGACAAGTACGGCGACGACATCCTGGCCCTGTGCGCGTCCGGCGTCCCCACCACCCAGCAGGTCCGACGCTGAGGTAGTCCTGGCCACCTGGAAGTCGGATTCTTCAGGTTGGGACAGGGAGTCCAGCAGGCAACCCCAGCCTCAACCCCACCAGACTCAGGCTTCAACGCAGCGCCTCATCCTGGCCCCGAGCGGGATCACCGCCTCACGCGAGACCCGTTCACCGACCCACATCGCCGGCCGAAACGGACCCCTAAAGCCGACCGCAGAAACTTCTCGGTAATTCGTTTGCGCCTCTCGGGGGGCGCAGCGTAGTGTGAGTCTCCGCAAGAAGCAACTTCATCGCACGACTCCCAATCCGCGCCAGAAAGGAGGAGCCGACATGTTGAACCACACCATCGCCACTGCCGTCAGCGCCGTGACGTCTATCCGCATGCCCGCCTCTCCCGATGGGGCGTTCATCGAGGGCCGTCAGATGGCGATCGGCACCGCTGTGTACGCAGTCGGTACCCACACGCCGGCATTTCTCAAGGACGTCGTCCCGGGCGTCCGTGCTTGGAGCCCACCGGTCTAGAGCCAGACCATGGCCGGCACCTCCAAGCCGCGGACTCCCATACCGGGATCCGCGGCTTTTTCTATCCCCGTCCGACCGACGAAGGCTAAAGGAGGTGACACACCATGACACTCAGCGTCCTCGACACACTCGATGCGAGTGCGGAGACGACAGCGCAGGAGCTGCCATGCCGGCTCAACGACGCGGAGCTCTTCTTCGCCGAGTCCCCAGCAGATGTCGAGCTGGCCAAGGCGCTGTGCCGCACATGCCCCCTCAGATCCGAATGCCTCGCAGGAGCACTCGATCGCCAAGAACCCTGGGGCGTGTGGGGAGGCGAGCTGCTCGTAGCCGGAGCAGTCGTCGCTCGCAAGCGACCACGGGGCAGGCCTCGCAAGTGTGAGGTCGCCGCCTGAGGGCGGTAGCGCGACCATCCAAGCGCGATGACCACCGGGGTCATCGTCCAAGTACGAGAGAAACCACATGTCGATCAGCCAGACCGAAGACCCGAACAGGAGCAAGACGATGAATCTCATGTACGAAGAACTGGCTCGCGCCCATATGACCGCGCGCCTCTCGAAGGCGCGCGAACGTCGTCAGAGCGCCCAGGTACGCCGCACCCGACGGCTCGTTCGCCGGGGCGAGCAGGTGACCTCGTAGCACCCACCTGCCTGCGCGAACCGACCAACGCGAGTTGACCAGTGCCCGGAGTCCCCACCTGGGGGCTCCGGGCACTATCGTCTCGCCATGGTCAGGTGTGACCTCTGCGGCGCCTCGCCGTCTGGCACGGACGCGGAGGCCCGACCGGACGCGGACGCCTCGCCGAGCGCCAGCGACGCCGAAGGCGACCGGGGCGCCTCGCCGACCGGCGCGAACGCCCTTGCCGACGCCGTCGACGCGGACCCGACCGTACCGCTCAGCTGGGCCGTCTCCATCGAGGCCGGACGGACCCGGACGTACTGCGAGGCGTGTGCGCGCGAGCACCTGCGGAGCATCGAGGCGAAGCTCGACTCGGAGTGGTGGTAGCTCCGGCCCCGCCTTCGGCCCGGCTCCGACCCCGCCCAGCACAGCCGCGCCGAGACGTCAGTCGGTGCGCGACACGCCGGCAGAACCTGGCCGTAGGTGACGTCGCGCGGGAGGGGGGTCAGGAGGTGGCGGCAGCGAAGCCCGGCAGGGAGTCGGCGAGGATCTCCGGGAAGGGCGCCTCCGCCCCGAGCTGTGACAGCACCCCGATCGCGCCCAGCCAGA
>JAWWPH010000583.1:0-7531 GCA_033850875.1 Nocardioidaceae bacterium
CAGCTCTCCGGCCTGCCGTTCAGCGGCCCGGTCGGTGGCGTCCGCGTGGCGCTCATCGACGGCGACTGGGTCGGCTTCCCGAGCCACAGCCAGCTCGAGGACGCTGTGTTCGACATGGTCGTCGCCGGCCGCGTCACCTCCTCGGGTGACGTCGCCATCATGATGGTCGAGGCGGAGTCGACGCTCGCCACCTGGGACAAGGTCCAGGGCGGTGTACAGCCGCCCACCGAGGAGGTCGTCGCTGAGGGCCTCGAGGCGTCGAAGGCGTTCATCAAGCAGATGTGTGAGGCGCAGTCGGAGCTCGCCGCGCTGGCGGCGAAGCCGGTCACTGAGTTCCCGCGCTTCCTCGACTACCAGGACGACGTGTATGCGGCCGTCGAGAGCGCAGCCAGCGCCGACCTCGCGCCGGCACTCACCATCGTCGGCAAGCACGAGCGCGAGGACAGGCTCGACGAGATCAAGTCGGCCGTGCTCGACAAGGTGGCCGCGGGCTTCGAGGGCCGCGAGAAGGAGATCGGTGCGGCCTTCCGGTCGGTCACCAAGAAGCTCGTGCGCGACCGCGTACTGCGCGACCAGGTACGGATGGACGGCCGCGGCCTGAGCGACATCCGCACCCTCAGCGCCGAGGTCGGTGTCGTGCCGCGCGTGCACGGCTCCGCGTTGTTCGAGCGCGGCGAGACCCAGATCCTGGGCATCACGACGCTCAACATGCTCTCGCTGGAGCAGAAGCTCGACACGCTGTCTCCGGAGAAGAGCCGGCGCTACATGCACAACTACAACTTCCCGCCGTACTCGACCGGTGAGACCGGTCGCGTGGGCTCGCCGAAGCGCCGGGAGATCGGGCACGGTGCCCTCGCCGGGCGTGCGCTCGAGCCGGTGCTGCCCGCCCGCGAGGAGTTCCCGTACGCCATCCGCCAGGTCTCCGAGGCACTGAGCTCCAACGGGTCCACCTCGATGGGCTCCGTATGTGCGTCCACCATGGCGCTGCTGAACGCAGGTGTACCCCTGCGCGCACCGGTTGCCGGGATCGCGATGGGACTCATCACCGGAGAGGTCGACGGCGAGCAGAAGTTCGTCACGCTGACCGACATCCTCGGGGCCGAGGACGCCTTCGGTGACATGGACTTCAAGGTCGCCGGGACGCGTGAGTTCGTGACGGCGCTGCAGCTCGACACCAAGCTCGACGGCATTCCCGCGTCGGTGCTCGGCGCCGCGCTCCAGCAGGCGCGCGACGCACGGATGACGATTCTCGACGTGATGGCCGAGGCCATCGACACCCCCGACGAGATGGCTCCCACGGCGCCGCGGATCCTCACCATGAAGGTCCCGGTCGACAAGATCGGCGAGGTGATCGGGCCGAAGGGCAAGGTCATCAACCAGATCCAGGACGACACCGGCGCCCAGATCAGCATCGAGGACGACGGCACCATCTACGTAGGCGCAGACAACGGCGCCGCGGCGGAGGCCGCTCGGGCGACGATCAACGCGATCGCCAACCCGCAGATGCCCGAGATCGGCGAGCGTTACCTCGGTACGGTCGTCAAGACCACCGCCTTCGGTGCGTTCGTGTCGCTGCTCCCCGGGAAGGACGGGCTGCTCCACATCTCGAAGCTGCGCGCCCTCGCCGGTGGACGCCGCGTCGAGAACGTCGAGGACGTGGTGTCGGTCGGACAGAAGCTGCAGGTCGAGATCGGCGAGATCGACGACCGCGGCAAGCTGTCGCTCGTGCCGGTCGTCGAGGACGACGCGGCCTCCGACGCGGACGCCGGTGCTCACTCCGGCGCCGACGTCAACGCCTGATCCGGCGGTGGCCAACCTGCCGGCCCGCGACCAGCGTCTCGGATCGACCCGTACTCTCCTGACGGAGCGCGTCGACGGCGGAACCGTGGCGTCCACGGTCCGCCGTACCGTGCTCCCGGGAGGGGTCCGGGTGGTCACGGAGGCGATGCCCGGAGCACGGTCGGCAACGTTGGGGCTGTGGATCAACGTGGGCTCCCGTGACGAGATCCACTCGCTCGCGGGGGCCACGCACTTCCTGGAGCACCTGCTCTTCAAGGGGACCCGGCGGCGGACGGCGATGGACATCTCCGCGGAGCTGGACGCGGTCGGCGGCGAGCTCAACGCCTTCACCGGCAAGGAGTTCACCTGCTACCACGCGAGGGTGCTCGAGGCCGACGTACCCCTCGGCATCGACGTCATCTGCGACATGGTGACGTCGTCGGTGATCCCCGCGGCGGAGGTGGAGAGCGAACGCGGCGACATCCTCGACGAGATCGCCATGCACGACGACGACCCCGACGACGTGGTGCACGACGAGTTCGTGGCGGCCCTCTACGGCGAGTCCCCGCTGGGTCGCGTCATCACCGGCTCGGTCGAGTCCATCAACGCACTGACCCGCCGCCAGATCAACGGCTACTACCACCGGCGGTACACCCCTGACCGGCTTGTTTTCTCCGCGGCCGGGAGCGTCGACCACGCCCAGGTCGTTCGGCTGGTCAAGCGGGCGTTCGCGCGCTGCTCGGCAGCGATCGACCCCGATCTGCCGCCCGCGGAGATCCGCCGGCCGGCGGGCCAGGTCCCGACGTACGCCGGCACCCGGCTCATCGAGCACCCGAGTGAGCAGGCCAGCTTCGTGCTGGGTACGGCGTCGTACCCCCGCGACGACCCTCGCCGGTTCGCCCTCGGTGTGCTCAACGCCGCAGTCGGCGGGGGTACGTCGAGCCGGCTCTTCCAGCAGGTGCGCGAGCGTCGCGGGCTCGCGTACACGATCTACTCGTTCACGAGCCAGTTCGTCGACAGCGGGTTCTTCGCGGTAGCCGGCGGGTGCATGCCGTCAAAGCTGTCCGACGTGCTGGGGATCTGTACCGACGAGCTGGCGAAGGTGGCCGCCGCCGGGATCACCATCGAGGAGCTCCAGCGCGGCAAGGGCCAGCTCCGTGGCTCCCTGGTGATGGGGCTGGAGGACTCCAGTGCCCGCATGACGCGCATCGCCAAGGCCGAGCTGGTACCGAGCGAGCTCCTCAGCATCGACGCGTCGCTGTCTCGGATCGACGCCGTGACGCTCGAGGACGTGCACGCCGCGGCTCAGGAGGTCCTGAGCGCCGAGCCCACGCTGGCCGTGATCGGACCGGAAGCGGCCCTCCACCGCGTGCGCTGACTCACTCCGTCTTCGGCGGGAACTAGCTGACTCCTCGAGGGGAACTACCTGACTCCTCGGTGGCAGGGCCGACGAGGACGACGACCAGCCGGCGAGGTCCGTGCACGCCTTCGACCCGCTGCAGCTCGATGTCGGAGGTCGCGGACGGTCCGCTGACGAAGGTGAGCGGACGCGTCGGCTCCAGCCGCTGCAACAGCTCGGGCACCGAATGCACCACCTGGGCTGCGAAGACCACGCAGACGTGGTGGTCGGGGACCAGGGACAGCGCTCTGCGTCCGGTCGTGGGCGACGAGTCGAGCACGATCGTGCCCGTCTCCGCCGCGGCAGCCGACGCGGCGGTGACGACGGCATCGAAGCCGTCGAGGCCGACGGCGTCGAGCGACCCGTCGTCGACCGTCGCCCCCGGCGCCCAGGTACGGTCGAGCCCCGGTGGTGCGATCGTTGACGTGTCGCCGAGCAGGTCCGCGACGACCATGGGTATGTCGGCGGCTGCGCATCGGTGCACGCCCGCCCTGTAGTCGCGCAGGCGGTCCTCGAGCAGGTCGAGCACTTCAGCGGAGCCTGCCGCGAGCCGCCCCACCCTGGCGTACTCGCGGGGTACCTCCGGAACCGTTGCCCCCTCCCGCGCCGAGGCGATCCGCGCGAGCACCACGTCGCGCGTACTCACGGTGTGACCCGGGTCCGCGCCCACCACTGTCGGAAGGTCTCCGCGGGCGGCGCCGGCGCGTCACGCGCCTTCGACCAGGCCGACAGAGGCGGGGGCAGCCGCCGGATCCGCCCCTGCCGGGCCAGCGCCCTGCCGGCTCGCATCGACCGCTCGGCGAGGTCGAACCGCGTGGCCGACTCCATCGTCCATGACGCCGCCGCCATAGCGACCGCCTCGGCGCTCGGCACCGTGTGCGCGGCGGAGTAGGCCTCGACATGCTGCGCCCGGAGGTTGACCAGCAGGTTGGGGATGTCGATCCGGACCGGGCAGGCGTCGAAGCACGCTCCGCACAGGCTGGACGCGTACGGCAGGCTCGCGTTGTCCTCGACGCCGGTCAGCTGAGGTGACAGCACGGCACCGATCGGGCCGGGGTACACGGACCCGTAGGCATGACCGCCCACGCGCTCGTACACGGGGCAGACGTTGAGGCAGGCGCTGCACCGGATGCAGTTCAACGCCGAGCGGCCCACGTCGTCTGCGAGTACCGCAGTGCGCCCGTTGTCGACCAGTACGAGGTGGAACGCTTGTGGTCCGTCGCCGGGTGTGACGCCCGTCCAGGCCGACGTGTACGGGTTCATCCGCTCGCCGGTCGACGACCTCGGCAGCAGCTGGAGGAAGACCTCGAGATCGGACCACGAGGGCAGCACCTTCTCGATTCCCATCACCGTGATCAGCGTTTCCGGCAGGGTCAGGCACATGCGTCCGTTGCCCTCGGACTCCACGACCAGGCAGGTACCGGTGTCGGCGATGGCGAAGTTCACCCCGCTCACGGCCACCTTCGCGGCGAGGAACTTGGCCCGCAGGTACCGTCTGGCCGCCTCGGCGAGCGCCGGCGGGTTGTCGGTCAGTGCGGGGTCGACGCCGGCCATCTCCGCCAGGAAGATGTCGCGGATCTCCGAGCGGTTGCGGTGGATAGCCGGGACCAGGATGTGCGACGGGGTGTCGTGCCCGAGCTGGACGATCAGCTCGGCGAGGTCGGTCTCGTACGCGGTGATGCCCGCGGCTTCGAGGGCCTCGTTGAGCCCGATCTCCTGCGTCGCCATCGACTTGACCTTGACGACCTCCCGGTGACCCGTCTCGCGTACCAGCCGGGTCACGATCGAGTTGGCCTCGTTGGCGTCTCGCGCCCAGTGCACGACGCCACCGCGCGCCTGTACCGCGCTCTCGAGCCGGACCAGGTGCTCGTCGAGCCGCGCCATCGTGGCGGTCTTGATCGCCTCACCGGCACGCCGGAGCTGCTCCCAGTCATCGAGCTCGGCGACCACCTGTGCCCGTTTCGCGCGGATCGTGGCGGTCGCGTGGCCGAGGTTGCGCCGCAGCTGGCCGTCCCCGAGTGCCGTCCGCGCGGCGTCCGGGAACGGCTCTCTCCCGCGGAGAGCTCCGACGCCGCGGGGCGCGTGAACGGGCATACCCACGAAGGCCCGGCTCATGCGGCGGCTCCGGTCGAGGCGAGGATCTCGGCCAGGTGTACGGGGCGGGGCTCGGCCTCGAGCCGGCTCAGCCCGCCACCGATGTGCATGAGGCACGACGAGTCGCCGGCCGTGACGACCTCCGCGCCGGTCTCGATCACGCGCGTCATCTTGTCGGCCAGCATGGCAGCCGACGTTTCCGCGTTCTTGAGGGCGAACGTCCCACCGAACCCGCAGCACTGGTCGGCTCCCTCGAGCTCCACCAGGGTGAGGCCCCGGACCCTGCGCAGCAGCCGGAGCGGCTTGTCCCCGACGCGGAGCATCCGCAACGAGTGGCACGTGGGGTGGTACGTGACGCGATGCTCGTACGTCGCTCCGACGTCCTCGACGCCCAGTACATCGACGAGCAGCTCGGACAGCTCGAACGTCTTCGCTGCGATCACCGCGCTCCGCTCGGCGAGCTCGGGGTCGCCCAGCCGACGGGCGACGGCCGCGTGCTGGTGGCGCACCGACCCGACGCACGAGCCTGAGGGCGCGACGACGACGTCGCACCCCGCGAACACCTCAGCATGGCGGGCGATGAGGGGCAGGGCCGACTGCTGGTAGCCGGTATTGATGTGCATCTGTCCGCAACAGGTCTGCTGCTGGGGGAACTCGACCTCGTGTCCCAGCCGCTCGAGCAGCGAGACCGTCGCCTGACCCACGGACGGGAAGAGCGCGTCGACCAGGCACGTGACGAACAGGCCGACCCTCATCGGCGGTGCCCTCGCTTCGGTTTCCCCCTCCTGACCACGACGCGAGCCTATTGCGCCGCCGGCCGACCGGCGAGCGCCGGGTACGTGGCAGCGACGTATGGCCCGACGAGCCCGTACGTCGTAGCGGCTGACCAGTCGGCGGACGGCATCACCGCGTATACAGTCGCAGCCATGATCACGGTTGGTGTGCTCGGCGCCCGCGGAAGGATGGGCTCTGAAACCTGCCGCGCCGTCGAGGAGGCCGACGACCTCCGTCTCGTGGCGCGAGTGGGCGCGGGCGACGACAGAGGCCCCCTCGCTGAGGCCCAGGTCGCCGTGGACTTCACCTCTCCGGCAGTCGTGCTGGACAACATCGCCTGGTGCGTGCGGCACGGTGTGAGCGTGGTTGCAGGTACGTCGGGCTTCACACCGGAGCGGCTGGAGGCCGTGGCGGAACTCGTCGGTGCCGCTCCGGGGGTCGGTCTGCTCGTGGTGCCGAACTTCTCGATCGGCGCAGCGCTGATGATGCGGTTCGCAGCGCAGGCCGCGCGGTTCTACGAGTCCGTCGAGATCGTCGAGCTTCATCATCCCGGCAAGGCCGATGCTCCGTCGGGTACCGCCCGTCGAACGGCCGAGCTGGTCGGCGACGCCCGTCGTGACGCCGGCCTGGGCCCGGTGCCGGACGCGACCTCCCACGGTGAGACGGCGGCGCGAGGCGTCGCCGTGAACGGCGTGAGCGTGCACAGCGTCCGGATGCGCGGTCTGGTCGCTTCGCAGGAGGTTCTCCTCGGAGCCCCTGGTGAGACCTTGGCGATCCGGCACGACTCCCACGACCGGCAGTCCTTCATGCCCGGCGTGCTGGCGGCCGTCAGGTCGGTGGTGCGCAGCCGCGGTCTCGTCGTGGGTCTGGACGACGTCCTCGGCCTCGACTGAGACCGTGACCGGGTGCGCCCTGGGGCGTCTGGCGTCTGGCCGGTACCGAGGTGCTTCGGTGGCTTCGAGGCTGAGCTCAGGTGGCGAGCCGAACCAGCGCCGTCGTGGATGCGGCGGCGACGACGACGACGAGGAAGGGCGCCCTGGCGATCAGGGCGACAAAGGCGACTCCGACGCCGGCGAGGCGGGCGTCGGGGTGGAGCCGCTGTCCCGTCGACAGCGCCTGGACGGCGACGAGGGCCCCCAGTAGCGCGACCGGTATCAGGTCTGCGAGGCGACGCACGAAGGGGCGGTCGAGCAGGTGCTCCGGGACGGAGAGTCCGGCCAGCTTGAGCAGGTAGCACCCCGCGGCGGTGGCGATGATCGCCGGCCACATCAGGTCGCCGCGCTGCGTTCGGGCGTCGCGGAGGGCTGGTCGCCTTCTCGCAGCGTCGCGAGCAGCGCGACTCCCGCCGCCGCGATGATCGGCAGGCCAGGCTGGGTCACCGGTACCAACACCAGCGCCAGTACGGCTGCGAGCAGGGCCGTCGAGCGCTTGTGCCAGGTGTCGAGCCGTGGCCATACCAGTGCCAGGAACGCTGCCGGCACGGCA
>JAWWPH010000584.1:0-6560 GCA_033850875.1 Nocardioidaceae bacterium
GAGAACGACACCGAGTACCGAGAGGGCAGTCGGCGGAGGTCCCCCACGCTGATCGCCCCCGCGACCGAGTGGTCACGGTTGTGGAATACCGCGGAGGTGATGTCGATGCGTGGGCGTGCGTCACCGCTGGGGTCGTGGACACGAGCAGTCGCCGCTCTCGCGGTCGGCATGGTGCCGGCCAGAAGCGCGGCGCTGGCCGCCGCGATCAAGCCCGTTCTGGTGAGTCTCATGGTTCCTCCGAGTCGAAAGCCGCAGTGGAAGACATCCGGCCGGCGTGATGCCTGGCGCTTGCCACCGAACTCGCAGGCACCTGCTTTTGTCAAGAGCGTGAAGCGGACCCGGGAGAGCGCTCGGGCGAAGACCCCTCAGCGCCGCAGCAGCCGGAAGGCGTGGTCCCACGTGCCGGTGCGGGACCCGTACAGCACCCAGGCGATGCAGATCGGCTCCAACCAGCGACTGGCCTCGATCCCGCCGAGATCCACGACGTCCCACCCGGTTGCTTCCAACAGCCCGGTCACCGTCGCCTTGGCGTCGTCGGAGTTGCCGCCGATGAGCATCGTGGGCGGCCCACCCGGAAGCTCCGGGTCGACGAAGAGCGTGTTGCCGACCGTGTTGTAGGCCTTCACCACGTGCGCGTCGGGTACCGCCCGTTGCACCTGCTCCCCGAGGGAGTCGGTGTGTCCGACGAAGAGGCCCGGAGCGCCCGAGGAGAAGTCCAGCGGATTGGTGGTGTCGACAAGCACCTTTCCCCGCAGCTGCTCCTTCACGCCGACCGCCACGTCGACGGCGGCCGTCCCCTGCACCGACAAGAAGACGAGATCCGCGCCCTCCACGACCTCCGAAGGGCTGCCGACGGGAAGCTCCTCCACGGCGTCCTTGCGAGTGCCGATGCGGACCTCGTGTCCGTGGCGGGTCAGACCGCGTGCGAGCGACTGGCCGACGACGCCGCTCCCCAGAATCCCGATGCGCATGGTGCCGACCCTACGCGGAGAGGACTACCGCCGCCGCCCGCGTTCAGCGGCATCGAGTCGCAGCGGCACCCACGGCAGGTACGCCCACCGCTGAGCGCCTCGCACAGTCGGCAGACACTGCATCTCGCGGCAGACACTGCATCTCGCCGGATCGTCATGCCTCGGCGGGCGACCCGACCCCGCGCGCCGCGAGCAACTCGTCGCGCTTCCAGGCGTACCCGACCATCCAATGGGCCCGATAGCGGAACAGGTGGATATCGTCACCCCAGCTCAGTGGGGAGCTGCCGTAGTGAGCGGTCCAGTGCTCGATCGTCTCGACCCAGTCTGGATCGTCTTCGTGGAACCGCTCCACGCGCCCGTGGCTGAACACGGCGAGCTCCTCGTTGTCGATGTGCGCGACGCTCACCGCCGGTCTCGCGGCCAGGTGCCGCGCCTTCGCGGCCGTACCGCTGGTGCTGAAGGTCCAGGTGGCGTGCAGGAAGTGGCCGTCCAGAGCGCTGATCCGCGGCTCGCCAGACGCGGTGACCGTCGCGACGCTGAGCACCTTCATGCCCTCGAGCAAGGCGACGAGATCGCGCGCCGAGAGCACGCGGTCGTCCGAGATGATGCTGCGGAGGTGCTCGGTCGACGACGCGTGCGAGGCGTCCAGCAGGTTCTGGAGGGCAGTGATCTCGTCGGCTGTCTCGAGCATGAGCCCCACGCTATGACATGCGCCACCCGCCGAGGGGGCAGGTGCTTCCCACCGAGGAGTGAGCGAGGGTCAGGCGGTCGAGGAGTCGACCTCCACCTCGGTATGCGGCCGGGACTGCCACAGCGCCCACTCCGCGCTGACCTCCCCTGCGGTCCTCATCAGCTTCGGGAGGTGCTGCTCCAACAGGACCTCGGTGGAGGTCTCGGCGGCGTGCACGGTGACGTTCATGGCAGCGCGTACTGCTCCCGTCCCGTCGCGGACGGGCACGGCGACGGACCGCACTCCGGGTGCGAGCTCCTCGTCGGCCAGGGCCCAGCCGCGCGCCCTTACCTGGGTCAGCTCCGCGAGCAGCTGCTCCGGTGAGCGCCCGATGTACTGCGGGAGTCCGGCACGACTCGGCTCGGCAAGGGCTGCATCGAGCGCGTCCGACGACAGGTCGGCCAGCAGTACCTTCCCCTGGGAGGTCTGTACCGCGGGGAACCGGGTGCCGATGTACACCCGCAGCGTGATGATCTTTGGCACCGAGACCCGCGCGACGTACACGATGTCGGAGCCGTCCAGCTGAGCCATCGACGACGACTCCCCCGTACGCCGGACCAGCGCCTCCAGATGCGGTCGGGCGATGTCCCAGAGACCGAGCGAGCTCACGTAGCTCATTCCCAGGCCCACCACCCTCGGCGTCAGCTGGAAGCCACCGTCGACCGCGCGTACATACCCCATCTCCTGCAGCGTCAGCAGCAACCGGCGAGCCGTCGGACGGGCCAGGTCGGCAGCGGTCGCCACCTCGCTCAGCGACATCGTCGGGTGAGCCGCGTCGAAGCCCGCGAGGATGTCGAGCCCCCGCGCGAGTGACTCCACGAAGTCGGGTCCCGATCCTCTGCCCGCCATGCGGTGTGTCTCCTTCACCCAGTTGGACGACCGCCCGGTTCCCGGCCGCGTGAGCCCGCGGAGCGCCGAACGACCCAAGCGCCCCGATCAGCCGGAGGACGGCTCCCCGAATACCGTGCCCCGGGCTCCGTGAGTGGACCGGGACTTGTAGTCGGTGTACTGGTACGGGTTGTCGAGCACCTCGTCGTCGCTCGGCAGGTCGGGGTTCATCCCCTCCGCCCACGCCTGCTCACCCAAGGCGGTGCGCAGGTGCTCTACCGTCGCCTCGACCCCACGCCGGACCCCCGGCAGGTCGACGCCGACCAGCTCGCCCGCGTACTTCACGACGTGCCCGTCCACGAGCACCGTGTGCACGTCGCCGCGCTGGGCCTGGAACGCCACGTGGCCGTAGGGGTTCAGCAACGGGAAGGACACCGGCGAGGCGTCGTTCTTCAGCAGCACCACGTCGGCCTTGAGCCCGGGCTCGAGCCGGCCGATGTCGTCGCGCCCGAGGGCCCGGGCGCCACCGCGCGTCGCCCAGTCGACGACCTGCTCCGCCCGCAGGTGCACGTGCGTGACGGTGTCGCCCTTCGCGTGCGCCTCCAGGTGCTCGCGGGAGCGGTCGGCACCGAGAGTGGTACGCATCGCCGAGAAGAGGTCACCGCTCCACCAGACGCTGGTGTCCATGGACAGCGACACCGGGATGCCGTACCGGCGGACCTGCCAGGTGGGGGGATACCCCTGCCCAGCGCTCTGCTCGGACTCGGTCGACACCGACACCGACCCCCCGCTGGCGGCGATCCGCTGGTACGAGTCCGTGGTCAGCGTCGCGGCGTGCACGTAGACCGTGTCGGGCGTCGCGAAGCCGTGGTCATGCATCAGCCGGATCCCGTCGTCGTTGGTCGCCCCCCAGACGCCCGCATGCGTCGTCACCGGGAGACCGAGCTCGCGGGCCATCTCGAATGCCGCCTTCTCGGGGAACGCCGGGTCGCCGGTCACGTCGAAGGCCAGCTGGAAGCCGAGCATGTCGCCGCCCGCGGCCCGGTGACGTTCGAAGAACGAGCGCACCGCCGGGTCGGCCGTCCATTCCCAGGGCGCCGCCTGGATGTTGCCGTACGCCAGCACGAACCGCCCCGGCACCGACTGCAGGGCCTCGACGGCGGCCTCGGCGTGGTCGACCGTCTGCAGCCCGTGTGACCAGTCCACCGTGGTGGTCACGCCTGCCTCGAGCGACTCCCAGCCGGAGAGCTGGTTGCCCGCGAGGATGTCCTCGGGACGGAACTTGCTGCCGTGCTCGAGGTAGTACCAGACGAAGTACTGCGTCAAGGTCCAGTCGGCGCCGTAGCCGCGCATCGCCGTCTGCCACATGTGGCGGTGCGTGTCGATCATCCCCGGCATCACGATGCCGCCGCGGGCGTCGATCTCCTGAGCTCCGTCGGGTACGTCGAGTCCTCGCCCCACGTCGGCGATGCGGTCGTCGACGACGAGGACGTCAGAGTCGGCGAGCACCGTGTGCGCGTCGTCCATCGTCAGGACCACGCCGCCACGGAAGACGATGGGGCGACCGGGTGCGGGGGTCTCGGCAGGGCTTTCGGTCATGCGTCCTCCAGGGCAGGAACACTTCGATCACGGACAGGGGTCCGCTTGGCGGACACCGAGTCGACCCGGTCACTCTCTTGACGACCGCCCCTGCCTGTCAAGACCTCTTGGAGCGTTCTTGACAAGCAAGCGGAGGCCGGTTCACGCTGTCCGTTCCACGGACATACGTCCGCAACGGAACGGAGACCGGTACACGAGATGGCCCTCGACGATACGAGCGGTACGCCGAGTGGGCCGCTGTCCGGTCTGCTCGTCGCCGACTTCTCGCGCGTCCTGGCGGGTCCGTACGCCACGATGCTGCTCGCCGACCTGGGCGCCGAGGTCGTCAAGGTCGAGTCCCCCGCCGGAGACGACACCCGCACCTGGCAACCACCCGTACGGGACGGGGTCTCGACGTACTTCCTCGGCGTCAATCGCAACAAACGCTCCGTGGCCCTGGACCTCAAGGATCCTGACGACGTCGCAGCCGCGCAGGAGCTGGCCCGTCGCGCGGACATCCTGGTGCAGAACTTCAGGCCGGGCGGGCTGGCCCGGTTCGGTCTCGACTACGCGACGGTGGCCGCCGGCAACCCAGGCATCGTGTACGCCTCGATCAGCGGCTTCGGCAGCGCGCCCCAAGGCGCAGTCCTGCCCGGGTACGACCTGATCGTGCAGGCCATCTCGGGCCTGATGAGCCTCACCGGCAACCCGGACGGGGAGCCGTTCCGTGCCGGCATCTCGGTGTTCGACGTCATCGCGGGACTGCACGCGACCATCGGTGTGCTCGCGGCGCTGCAGTCGCGAGAGAACACCGGCCGCGGCCAGCACGTCGAGGTCAGCCTGCTCGGCTCGGCCCTGTCCGGGATGGTCAACCAGACGAGCGCGTACGTGGCCGGGGGCGTCGTCCCGACGCGCATGGGCAACAGCCACCCGAGCCTGTTCCCCTACGAGCCGTTGCGCTGTTCCGACGGCGAGCTGATCATCACCGCCGGCAACAACGCCCAGTTCCGCCGGCTCGTCGAGGTGCTCGGGGCACCGGAGCTGGCCGACGACCCGAGCTTTCGCCGCAACGAGGACCGTACGGCGAACCGGGACCTGCTCCGCCCGCTCCTGCTGGAGCGGCTGGCCACCCGGACCACGATGGAGTGGTTCCGCATCCTCACCGACGCGGGCGTGGCCTGCGGGCCGATCAACACGGTCGACGGCGGGGTCGCCTTCGCCGAGGCGGTCGGCCTCGACCCGGTCGTGCGCGCAGAAGGAGACCCCGACGGGGTGCCCTCGGTACGCAACCCGATCCGGTTCTCCGAGACGCCTCCGGACTACCGGCTGCCGCCCCCGGAGCTCGACGAGCACGGCGCGGCGATCCGCTCCTGGCTGCGGACGCCCCCGACGGCCGAGGGAACGTCATGAGCACCGCGCCGCCCGGCCCCCACGAGGTCGACGGACTCGTCTTCCCCACCTCGCTCGGCACCTCCACACCGGAGCGGATCGGGCTTCTCGGCCAGGACCTGACCGCCGACCTGATGGGCAAAGTCGGGTTCGGCGAGCTCGCCTTTTGGCTGGTCGCGATGCGCCGTCCCACTCCAGGCGAGGTCCGGGTCTTCGAGGCGGTTCTCGTCGCGCTGGCCGATCACGGCTTCACCCCCACGGCGATCGCCGCGCGGCTGACCTATCTCTCGGCGCCCGACGCGCTGCAAGGAGCGCTGGCATCGGGGCTGCTCGGCGGCGGCTCGCGCTTCCTCGGCGTCACGGAGGACTGCGGCGGCTACCTCCACCGGGTGCTGGAGGACCACGACGGTGATCTGCCGGCAACCGACCAGGAATGGGACGCGCTGGCGCTGGAGGCCGTGACCGAGACCCGTGTCCAGGGGAAGTTCGTACCCGGCCTCGGCCACCCCGTGCACAAGCAGGGCGACCCACGAACGCCGGTCCTGATCGCGATCGCCGAGGAGGAGGGTCTGCGCGGGCCCCACCTGCGTCTCTTCGAGGCGATCGGCCGCACGCACGAGCAGGTGCTCGGTCGCCGGCTCCCCCTCAACGGCGCCGGCGTCTGCGGCGCGGCTCTCGCCGACCTCGGGCTGCCGGTGGAGCTGCTGCGCGGATTTGCGCTGCTGGCCCGTGCGGCGGGCCTACTCGGGCAGCTCGCCGAGGAACGCCGGCGACCGATCGCGAACGACATCTACCTGACCGTCGATCGCAACTCGGCCTACGTCGACCCCGACGCCTGACGTCTCACCGACCACTCCAGGAGCACCCATGGCAACCGTCGTCGCGGTGATCGCCTCGACCCATCACCCGTTCTACTACCGGGCGAGCACGGCGACGGGCGCCGACAGACCGCCGTTCGCCGACGAATGGGTCGCGAAGATCGAGGCCTTTCGCGAGACCCTGACGCCAGCGGAGCCGGACGTCCTGGTGATGGTGGGCAGCGACCACTTCCACCAGCTCTGGCT
>JAWWPH010000022.1:0-8561 GCA_033850875.1 Nocardioidaceae bacterium
CCACCACCGAGAAGGTGCCGCCAACGCCCGAGAGCACGACCGGAAGACCGCTCCAGAAATGCACCCAGGGCGAGAGCCGTTTCCAGCCGTAGATGTAGATGGCGACGAAGATCGCCTCGAGGAAGAAGAAGATGCCCTCGACGGAGAACGGCAGGCCGTAAGCCGCCCCGTACCGGCCCATCAGGCCGGGCCACAGCAGTCCCATCTCGAACGACAGCACGGTCCCCGACACGGCGCCCACGGCGAACAGCACGGCCGCGACCTGTGACCACCGCTGCGCCAGAAGCATCGCCTCGGCGTCGTCACGTCGCAGTCCGCGCCAGTTCGCCACCATCATGATGAAGGTGAAAGCGACCCCGAACGGCACCAGGATGATGTGGAAGCCCAAGGTGAAAGCCATCTGCTCCCGCGCAGGGAGCAGCTGTGATGGATCGGCCGCAGCAAGAGCCCAGACAGACACGATCAGGAGCTTCGCCGGACCACGAGCTCAGGGGTCAGCACGCGAGAATGCATCACCACAGGGACGCTACTCGGCGCTCGTTTGCTCAGCGTACGGCCCCGCCAGCCGGCCCGGATTCGCTCAGGCGTCACCGAGCCGCAGCGGCGGCTGACCATGGACGCCGCGGCGGGTTCACCGACGAAGCATGAGGCCCGGCCAACACCGAGGCGAGCGCCGGGGCGTCTGCGCGAGACCCGCGTATCGTGCGGTGGAGGGCCCCGTTCGGGTGACCGAACCGGCGGTTCGGTGTCGAACGGAGAGGCGGACGCGTGACCCGACCAGCGGCTTCTACGCAGCTCCTGATGGTCGTCGCGGTCGCGGTGGTCGCAGTCGGTGGTTGGCTCGGTTGGCTGGCTGGCACGAGCAGAAGCACGAGGTGCCGGGGTCGACTGCGGTCGAAGGGCCGTACGAGCCGTGGCAGGTGGTCGCGCTGGCCATCACGCTCGCCACGGCGGTGGCGGTCGCCGCCTGGCTGGGCATCGGCATGTACGCCGTCCTCACGGCTTCCGTGGCGACGACGGTGATGTTCTCCGTCGACGCTTCTACTCAGCAGACGATCGGCGCCAACCTGTGGCCCGCCGGGGCCGTTTTCCCTGCTGATCGGGGCCCTCGTCGGCCTCGGGGTGGTCGCCCTGCTCGTGGGCGGCATCCGGCTCGCCGCAGTCCGGTCCGGGGCTCGCTAGCCCTTCAGCGGTCGTGACTCATCGACGTCAGGGTCTCGTCGGTACGAGCTCCGACAGCAGGTCGGTGACCCGTCGCTTGATCTCGTCGCGGATGCTGCGGACGGACTCGACGCCCTGGCCAGCGGGGTCCTCGAGATCCCAGTCCTCGTACCTCCTGCCGGGGTAGAACGGGCACGCGTCGCCGCAACCCATCGTGATGACGACGTCGGACTCCTCGACGGCCTCCGGCGTCAGGATCTGCGGCGTTGCCCCCGCGATGTCGATGCCCTCTTCGGCCATCGCCTCGACCGCGACCGGGTTGAGCTCGTGCGCTGGCTCGGAGCCGGCGGACATCACGCTCACCTGACCGTCGGCGAGGTGCGCGAGGTACCCGGCCGCCATCTGCGAGCGGCCGGCGTTGTGGACGCAGACGAAAAGCACCGTCGGCGTGGAGTCCCCGCTCAGCGGGCGGATCCAGGCAGAGTCCCGCCGATCAGCGCGGCGAGATCGGTCAACGTGTCGGTGCGGACCTTGTAGTAGACCCACACGCCACGCTTCGTGCGATCCAGGAGTCCGATCTCATGCAGGACCTTGAGGTGATGGCTGATCGTCGGCTGGGTCAGGTCGAACGCGTCGGCGAGGTCGCAGACGCAGGCCTCGCCGCCGACGTGGGCGGCGACCAGGGACAGCAGACGCAGCCGAACCGGGTCTGCCAGCGCCTTCAGCAGCGGGGCCACCCGCTCCGCCTGGGCGACGCTCAACGGCTCGCGCATCAGCGGCTGGCAGCAGGCGACGGTCTGGACAGGGGTCAGCTCGAGCAAGGACTTAGACACGCTTCTATGTTGACAGGTATCTATGTCTGTGGCAATCTGGCCTGGATCGTATAGACGCCCATCGATATGGAGATCTCTCATGTCCCGAGTCCAGCTCGCTCTCAACGTCGACGACGTCGACGCGGCGGTCGACTTCTACGCCAAGCTGTTCGGAACCGAGCCGGCCAAGCGCCGGCCGGGGTATGCCAACTTCGCCATCACCGAGCCTCCCCTCAAGCTCGTGCTGCTGGAGAACCCCGGTCAGGGCGGATCGCTGAACCACCTCGGCGTTGAGGTCGAGGACGTCGGCATGGTCGACGCCGAGCAGTCGCGCCTGGCCGAGCAGGGTCTGGCGTCCATCGACGAGCGGGGCACCACCTGCTGCTACGCCAAGCAGGACAAGTTCTGGGTCCAGGGCGCGCCGAACGGTGAGCCGTGGGAGATCTACACCGTCCTCGCCGACAGCGCCACCTTCGCCGGGGAAGGCGACGAGCGCGCCTCCTGCTGCCGCAGCGACACCGAGGTGGCCGGCGACAGCGCCGCGGCCTGCTGCTGAGGCGCGGCTCGCTCGAGAGGTCAGGCTCCAGGACCGCCGGCCCGGCGTCGCGACCGGCTCACCTGCCGGTGCGGCCCCCGGCCATGCTGGGCCGGGGCACCCGGGCCAGGACCTCGTCGATCAGGCCGTACCGGATGGCCTCCTCGGGGGTGAAGATCTTGTCGCGATCGATGTCGCGCGAGACGACTTCGCGCTCCTTGCCGGTGTGGTCGGCGATCATCTTCTCGAGGAGCTCCCGCATGCGGATGATCTCGATGGCCTGGATCTCGAGGTCGCTGCTCGTTCCAGAGCTCGGCTCGGCATGAGGCTGGTGCAAGACGATGCGGCTGTTGGGTAGGGCCACCCGTCTCCCCTGGGCTCCGGCGGCGAGGATGACGGCCGCAGCAGAGGCCGCCTGTCCCAGGCACATGGTATGGATCTGCGGACGGACGACCTGCATGGTGTCGTAGATGGCGGTGAGGGCCGTGAACGAGCCGCCGGGTGAGTTGATGTACATGGTGATCTCGCGATCGGGATCCATCGACTCCAGGCACAGCAGCTGCGCCATCACCGCGTTCGCGACGTCGTCGTCGATGGCGGTGCCGAGGAAGACGATGCGGGCCTCGAAGAGGTTCGTATAGGGGTCCATCCGGCGCGCGCCGTACGGCGTGCGCTCCTCCCACTGGGGGATGTAGTAGGTCATGGAAGCTCCTCCGTGTTCTGTACCGAATTCACAAATTGTACAGAACAATGGCGCAGGAAACACCCCCTCCAAGCGCACGCTCGCAGAGTGCCCGCGCCGCTAGTTCGCGGCGTGCGGCCGCGAGGTGTGCTCGGCCGCCGCCTGGTGCAGCGGCGGGGACGACCTGACGGCCGCTGACCCCACGTCGAGCACGACCACCGATTCCTCGGCCGGAGCCTCGGCGAGACCTGCCTCGTCGGCCGGCACCAGCGCGACAAGCGGCTTGCCGTGGCGGGTGATGATCACTCGCTCGCCGCCGTAGCCGACGCGGTTGATCAGGTCGGCGAACTCTGCTCGGGCCTCGGTTACGGGGATCTCGCGGGCCATGTACCGACGGTACAGGTCGCGACGTCGGCCGGGGACCCAGCGGCGGGCCGGGGACCGTAGACGATGGCCGGGAGGAAGCGTCGACCAACGTGGGAAAGCCGTTGGACGTGGCACCACCGTGGTTGACAGGATCGGTTCATGCGCCAGGACGAGATCTGGGATGCCGACGCGGCGGAGCGTTACGACACGTCCCACGCCGAGATGTTCGACCCTGGCGTCGTGGGGCCGACGGTCGACCGCCTTGCCGCCCTGGCGGGCGACGGCCGAGCGCTGGAGCTGGCCATCGGCACCGGACGCATCGCCGTTCCCCTGGCCGCCCGAGGCGTGCCCGTCACCGGCATCGAGCTGTCCACTCCGATGATCGCCCAGCTCCGCACCAAGGTCGACGAGACCCGGGTCCCGGTCGTCGTCGGCGACATGGCCACCGCTCGCGCGCCCGGCGAGTACACCCTCGTCTACCTCGTCTTCAACACGATCTCGAACCTCCTCAGCCAGGCCGAACAGGTCGCCTGCTTCCGGAATGCGGCCCGTCACCTCGCAAGCGGCGGCTGTTTCGTCATCGAGCTGTGGGTGCCCGTGCTGCCCGCGCCGCCCCCCGGACAGCAGGCCGTCGTGTTCACGTCCGAGCCGGGCTACATCGGCCTGGACACGTACGACGTCGCGAACCAGCAGATCGTGTCCCATCATTTCCGGTTCGACGAGGGTAGATCGGCGTACCTCAGCCGCAGCCCGCACCGCTACATCTGGCCGGCCGAGCTCGACCTGATGGCAGAGCTGGCCGGGCTCGAGCTGACAACGAGGCACGCGGACTGGTCGGGAGCGGAGTTCACCGGCGAGTCACGCTCGCACGTCTCCGTGTACCGCAGGCCGACCGCGGCGTAGCTCTCTTGCAAGGAGGACAAGTCATGGCGGATCGAGAGGCGCACCTGGTGGGGAGCCTGCCGGGGTCCACGCCCGCTGCGGCGATGACGACAGCCCTACAGATCCTCGGACCGCACCTTCGTACTCTCCCCGACGGCGAGACGGGCGAGCGCCGCAACTGGATCATCTCCATCGTCGAGTCCCTGCGCGACCACCCCGACCTGGAGCTGCGCAAGCCCGGCGACTGGTCCGACTACGACAAGACGCCGGTGCTGAGGATCCGCCGGGGGCGCACTCTGTACGGGGCGACCCTGAACTGCGGGCACCTCGAGGCGGTGCGGGAGACCCTGCCGGACTTCGAGCAGGCGAAGGCGGCTGCCGGACTCCCCGACCTCGAGTTCCAGGAGGGCGTGCCGGGCGACTTCGACCTCGCCATGTTCACCCTCGGCCCGATCGGGGCGCTGCGGCACCGACGCCCGTTCACCGAGGCCACGCTGGCAGAGATCCGCGACGTCCGGGCTCTCACGGGGTCGGGGACGCTGTTCCAGATCGAGGTGCCGGCGGAGCTGGTACTGCTGGCGAAGGCGCCTGCCGCGGCCCGGCCCGCCATGGCCAGGCTGCTCGCGAAGCCGGTCATCGAGCTCGCCGCGGCCGCACCGGCGGGCACGCGGTTCGGGGTCCACCTGTGCCTGGGTGACATGAACAACCGGGCCTTCGCGACGATGGCCGACGTCAGCCCGCTCGTCCTGCTCGCGAACGCGATCCTGCGCGGGTGGCCGGATGGGCGCCGCCTCGACCTCCTGCACGCCCCGTTCGCCGCAGCAGACCAGCCGGCGACGACCGACCCTGTCTACTACGAGCCCCTGAAGGCCCTGCAGTTGCCGGCGTCGGTCCGCTTCGCGGCCGGTTTCGCCCACGAGGCGCAGTCCCTGACCGACCAGCGCACGATCCGTTCGGTCATCGACGGACTGCTCCACCGGGAGGTTGCCATCGCCGCCGCCTGTGGGCTCGGCCGCCGCTCCGAGGCGGACGGCCGCGCGGTGCTCGAGCGCACCGCCGCTCTCTGCACCGACTGAGCCGGCGTCGTCCAGACATCCCGGCTCTCCGGCTCCGGTCTTGACGACCGTGCCATGACCCGGACGGCTCGACGACCCCTTACGTGGACCGCTCGACGACCTCTCCCCTCAGTCGCCCGGGGCCTGGTCGGCGTCGGGAAGGCTGGGGGCGTCGGTGGGATACAGACCGGCCGCGAAGCCGTAGACCTGGTCGCCCGCCCTCGGGATCTGCGCGAACTGGCGAGCCACCTCCTGCACCTGCGCCCAGAAGCTGCGCACGTCCTCGATGGGGATGCGGGCGTGCACGAGTAGGCAGCGCAGTTCGTCGGCGGCGTTGGCGGGCGCGGACTCGGCGGCCGCCCTCGCCAGCCCATTCATGCCGGCCACGAGCTGCTTGTCCTCGGGCCGGCTGAGCACCCCGACGTAGTACGTGCGGGCGACGCGGCCGTAGTACCGCTCCTCGATCGCTCGCACCCGCCGCGTCCGCACCACCCGGAGCAGCTCCGCGTGGAGCAGGAGGTTGACGTGATAGGCGATCGTGCTCTTGGGACGGTCGACGGCCCGGGACATCTCGGTGACCGTGGCGGCCCGCTCCAGCAGCAGCTCGAGGAGGGTGGCGTGCAGCGGGTCGGCCAGCGCACGCAACTGCTCCGGCGCGGTGACGACGAGCATCTCGTCGAGGTCGTAGTCCGGGATCGGTTGCTGATTGACCGACATTAGTGAATCATTCTACAATCCTGGATCATTGATCCGTCGTTTGATGCAAGGAGTGTAGAGATGGCTGAAGTCGTGGTCTTCCACCACGTACAGGGACTCACCGAGGGGATGCTCGCATTCGCCGAGCAGCTGCGTGCCGGTGGGCACACGGTGCACACCCCGGACCTGTTCGACGGCGAGCGACCGCAGAGCGTCGAAGATGGGGTCGCCCATGTCGGCAGCGTGGGAGACGAGGTGCTCGCAGAGCGCGCCGAGCGGTCGCTGGCCGACCTGCCCGAGGGCCTCGTGTACGCCGGGTTCTCCTGGGGCGCCGCCACCGCGCAGCGGTTGGCTCAAACGCGTCCCGGTGCCCGAGGGGCACTGCTCTACGAGGCGTGCATCCCGCTGACCGGTGACTGGGCTTTCGGCCCGTGGCCCGACGGGGTCCCGGTACAGATCCACGGCATGGACCAGGACCCGTTCTTCGCGCTGGAGGGCGACATCGACGCCGCTCGCCAGCTCGTCGACACGGTCGGTCCCGACTTGGCCGAGCTGTTCGTCTACCCGGGCGACCGGCACCTGTTCACCGACAGCTCACTGCCGTCGTACGACGCGGAGGCCACGGCCCTGGTCGTCAAGCGCTCGCGGGAGCTGCTCGACCGGGTCGGCTGACGCGGCGATATGCCACAGGAGGGGTGCTGGAAGCAGGGATCATCGTCAGCCCCTCTCCCGGTATCCGACGCGGGCCGGCGTCCGGGAGGCCAGCGGCGGCGTTGCGTCACGAGCTGACGATGTCGACCATCCACGAGACACCGAAGCGGTCGACGCACATACCGAACTCGTCGCCCCACATCTGCTTCTCCAACGGCATCGCAACGGTTCCGCCGTCGGCAAGCCTGCCGAAGTACTCGCGCAGCTGGTCGGCATCGTCGCCGCTGATGCTGATGGTGACGGTGTCGCCGGGCGTGCGCTGCATGCCGCTCGGGGTGTCGGCACCCATCAGGGTGTAGCCGCTCTCGGTCTCGAGCATGGCGTGCATGATCTTGTCGGAGTCGGGCGAGTCGGGGGCGCCGAACTCACCGAAGGTGCTCAGCGTCAGGGTGCCGCCGAAGACGTCCTTGTAGAACTCCATGGCCTGGCGCGCGTTGTCGGCGAAGCTGATGTAGGGGTTGAGCCGGGAAGCCACTGGGTGCTCCTTCGTCGCGTTGTCGGGTCGGTGCTCGGCACCCTAGCGCCGTACGCCGACACCGGCGACACCCGCGAACATGCCGAGCTCGCGAGGTCCATGGACCACCCCTCGGCGCGGACCGGCGACACATGGGAGCCGGGTCAGTGCCTCCTCATCGAAGGCGCCAGGTCTTGCTCGAGACCATCATCGGCGGCATGTCCATGTACGACACCACGACCGAGTACTTCTCCGCGTACGTGTTGCACACCCGGTAGATGCGCTTCAGCCCGCTGGTCCCGTAGGCAGCACCACGCGTGTCGAAGATGGTGTGCACGCGCTTGATGTGCATGCCCGTCTGCACCTGGCGGTACTCGGCGCGGGTGACACAGCCGGGCGTGTCCGCCGAGGCGGACGGCGCCACCGCGACCACGCCGAACGTCGAGATGGCGGCCGTCGCCACGAGAGCGACGGACGTGGTGAGTTGGCGCATGGTGCACTCTCCTCGAGACGGGGGCGCCCGTTACGCCCTGAATGTACTAGATTAAGGTCAGCACCCGGTCACAGTGCGTGAAGAACGGTTTACCCGACGGCGCGCGGTACGAACCGGGCCCCGGAGGTGTCCGAAGACTGTGGGAGGGTCGACGAATGGACGAACGCCCCTCGTACAAACGGCCGGACTGGTTCACGAATCACGTCTTCAACCCGCTGGTGGCCGCGTTGACCCGGTCCGGGGTGAGCCTGCTCGGCTCGCGGGTGCTGCGGATCCGCGGGCGCACGTCGGGCATCTGGCGCGAGACCCCCGTCAACCTCCTCACCCACGACGGCGCCGAGTACCTCGTGGCCGCGAGGGGCGAGACGCAGTGGGTGCGCAACCTGCGTGCCAGCGGCAACGGTGAGCTCCGGGTCGGGCGACGCATCCAGGCGTTCACCGCCGAGGAGATCGGCGACGACGAGAAGTCGGCCGTGCTGCGCGCCTACCTCAAGCGGTGGAAGTGGGAGGTGGGAGCGTTCTTCGAAGGAGTGGGGCCGGACTCGTCGGACGACGAGCTCGGGGCCGAGGCGCGCCACCACCCGGTGTTCCGCATCCACTGACCAGCATCGAGGCGAGCTCAGTCGAGCCCGGTGTACACGGCGCGCCAGAAGTCGTCGAAGTCGCCCGTCGGTGACGCCATCATCCGCTGCGTCATCAGCACCGCGGCAAGGC